>JANWWA010000008.1 GCA_025056565.1 Chloroherpetonaceae bacterium
ATAACCCGCTGCCCGTAGAGCTGGTAAGTTTCTCCATTGCAGCAGTGGATGAGGGCGTCAAACTGAAGTGGCAAACCGCATCCGAAGTGGATAACGCGGGCTTCATTCTCTCGCGCTCCCGCTTCAGAGACGGTGGCTTTGAAGAAATTGCCTCCTACCGCACACACGACGCACTCGTGGGTAAAGGCACATCCAGCACAGGGGGCACTTATGAATTCATTGACCGCGCACGCCTTGTGCCCGGCGAAACCTACTTCTACAAGCTCGAAGATGTCGACTACAACGGCGTCATTTACACCACCGAAATCAAGGAATTCACGATGCCCAAGGAGTATAGCCTAAGCCAGAACTATCCGAATCCATTTAATCCTACCACAACGATTGAATTCAACCTGCGCTTCCCAGGGCGGACGGTGCTGGAAATCTACAACTTACTTGGGCAAAAGGTGATGACGGTGGTGGATGCAGATTTGGCGGCGGGCAGTTACCGCTATCAAGTGAATCTGAGCAATCTGGCAAGTGGAATGTATCTTTATCGCTTACGCAGCCGTGATTTCGTGGCTACAAAGAAGATGCTACTGATGAAATAACCCAAAAAAGAGTTCGTGGCAAAGGGCGTTCCAAGTAGGAACGCCTTTTTGCTTTGCGTTGCTGAAACGCTCCAAGAGATGGTGTGAAGAAGAGCTGTAGCAGAGGCACCTATTCATCTGCTTGCAGAAGCATCAGGAAAAATCTGTAACTTTGCATTTCTTGCAGACGCACACAAACCTCGAACGATGGATACGAGAAAAATTTTGATTTTTGACCAAGTTGGGTTGCCCGCTGAAATCACACAGGAAGGACTCAAGCGAATGCAATATGCGTTTGAGTATTGCTCACCGCAGCAGACGGAACAGTATCTAAGAACATTTGGCGCATCGTTTCACCTAACGCCTGTGTTGCTGCTGGTGGATGCGACCACTTTGCACCGCTTAAAGAAAGAATTGCCGCCTAGTCTAGCTAAAGTGGTGGCTATTGTGGCAGTTGGACTGCCTGAAGAACTTGAGTCGCTAGGCGGGTTTGAGTCATGGATTTACACGCAACAGCTCATTGATTTTCTGGAAATTCCAATCAGCTCAACACGCTTCAAGCTCCTTTTGCAACGCGTGCAGGCGCATTTTCATCAGCGTGAGCGCCAGCAGCTTTTGCAGCGAGAGATTTCTGAGCAGCGAGAAGAGCTTGAGAAACTAACCGAAATCGGTATTGCTCTCTCCAGCGAGCAAGACATCAACAAGCTCCTCGAGATGATTCTGTCCATCAGTATGGAAATTGCAGGAGCAGATGCAGGGAGTCTCTACATTGTCGAGGAGCGCCCGGGCGTGGAATTTGACCGCAGCAACTACCTTGCGAATAAACAACTGCGCTTTAAACTGGCGCAAAACATTAGCCGTGAAGTGCCCTTCAAAGAGTGGGTGATGCCCATCTCTCCAAACAGCATTGTGGGCTACGCTGCCTTGTCTCGTGAGCCACTTAACATTCCTGATGTGTATCACCTACCTGAGCATGTGCCATATAGCTTCGGTGGGCGGGTGTTCGATCAGTCAATTAACTATCGCACCAAGTCAATGCTCACTGTGCCGATGCTGAATCGTGATAAGGAAACCATCGGCGTGATTCAGCTCATTAACAAAAAGCACGACTTTCGCATTGTGCTGCCCGACCCCGAAGAAGCCGTGCATCACATCATTCCCTTCACGAAAAAAGATGAGGCGTTTATTTACGCACTGGCATCGCAAGCGGCGGTGGCTTACGAAAACAGAATGCTGTATGACAACATTCGCAATCTCTTCGAAGGCTTCATCAAAGCCTCTGTCACTGCCATTGAAGCCCGAGACCCTACGACTTCTGGACACTCTGAGCGCGTAGCAATTCTCACCGTCGGTATAGCTGAAGCAGTGGACCGACTGACTACAGGACCCTTTAAGTCTGTTCAATTTTCAAAGCGCGACTTAGAAGAAATTCGCTATGCGTCGCTATTGCACGACTTTGGCAAAATTGGCGTGCGTGAGCGCGTGCTAGTGAAAGCCAAAAAGCTCTATGATTACGAGCTGCGCTCTATTCGTGAGCGTTACGCGCTGATTAAAAAAGCAATTGAGCTGAAATACACAAAGCAGAAGCTATTCTACCTGATGGAACGCACGCGTGAAGAGGTCGAGCCAATCCTTCAAAAGCTAGACGCCGAAATGTCGCAAAAACTTGGGGAGCTGGAAGACTATCTAAAGTTTATTGTTCAAGCTAATGAACCCACTGTGATGCGCTCAGAGGGCTTTGGCAAGCTAAGAGAAATTCAGTCAAAGGTGTTCATCTACAGTGAAGATGAGGTGTATCCCTACCTTCTGGAATCTGAAGCGATGCGCCTATCGATTCCCAAGGGCAGCCTTGATGAAGAGGAACGCCGTGAGATTGAGTCGCATGTAACGCATACGTTCAACTTCCTTAGGAAAATTCCTTGGACAAATGACCTGAGGCGTGTGCCAGAGATTGCCTTTGCGCATCACGAAAAGCTCGATGGCTCGGGCTACCCACGCAAGCTGGCTGCTGAGGCAATCCCTATTCAGGCACGAATGATGACCATTTCTGACATTTACGATGCACTGACGGCACAAGACCGCCCGTACAAGCCCGCCGTGCCTGTTGAACGAGCCTTAGACATTCTGCACTATGAAGTAAAGAGTGGCAAAGTCGACAAAGACTTGTTCGAAGTCTTTGTAGAAGCACGCATTTATGAGAAGGTGAGCAGTGCTAATTTGGCGATTAGTGAAAACGGTCGGGCTTAGACACTATGGCTTAGTGAGAGGGAAGCGGTCCATCAGTTCTTGCGCCTTTCGGCCTGCTTCACTTTTGGGGTCTAACGCCAACGCACGTCGCCAGAGTCGGTGCGCTTCTTCGACTTTGCCAATTTGCATATAGAGAATGCCAAGGTTGACAGTTGCTTTCTGGTGTGTGGAGTCATCTTCGACGGCGCGGCGCATCTCTGAGACGGCTTGTTGCGACAAAGCGGGGTTGCCTTGTTCGCCAAGTTTCAGAAGCACGATGGCATAGTCGACGCGTGCATCCACATTTTTGGGTTGAATAGAGAGAAATTTTTCGTAAAGCGGTTTGGCAAGCTCGTACTCTTCAGCGTCATCGTAAAGATTGGCAGCGCGTAACCAGAGCTGAGGCACACGTGCGCCAGCAATTTCAGCCGCGGCTTTAACATAGAAACCAGCACGGCTAAGTTGCTGAAGGTCAATGTATTCTTTTGAGAGGCGTAGCGCTAGTTCAACCTTTGCCGCTGAATCGGTCTCCGTTACAAAGCGCTGGTGCAAGGCTTCCAGCCGATTTAGGGTGGCGGTGTCAACTATCACAGGCAAACGCGAGGCTTCATTAGGACTGGCTGACAGGCGTTCCTCCGTGAGCGGCTTAGCACCTTCACCTGCTGCACCTGACTTCTTAAATGCCACACGAGCGGTCATACCTTGGTAGCCAAAAGCCGCAAGCACGACTAGCATAAAAAGAGCAAAAGAGAGCCATATGGATTGCTCCGCACGCACCGCTTTCAAAGAAGCTGATGACGAAGCAGTCGCTGCAGAACCTACGCTATCTGCCACGGCATCTGCCAAAGGTGGTGATTCAATTTTCAAATCACTGCCGCATTGGTGGCAAACGGTTGCATCAGGCAAGACGAGCGCACCGCAGTTTGGACAAGTGGCTTTGTCTTGCACATTGGGGCGATGGATCATTCTTTCTCTTTCGGCAGTTTCTTGAGCTTCTCACTGACTGCGGTTTTGAACTCTCGTGAGATTTTAAAGGTTGGCACATACTTTTCCTCAATGAGGACTTTTTCACCTGTGCGCGGATTATGGGCAATGCGTTTGTTCTTCTTGCGCACGTTGAACGTGCCAAACCCGCGAATCTCAATGCGTTCACCAGACTTTAGCGACTCAATGACGGTTTCAATAAACCCATCTACCACAGTTTCGGTCTCCTGCTTTGAGAGACCCGTACGACTGGCAATAATGCTAACAATATCTGCTTTTGTCACGGTTACGACAATAAGGTTGATGAGTTAGGGAAAAATCTCTACGATGCCTTAAACCAAAGACGAGCTGCAACGATGACTAAAAGCAATGCAAACCCTTTGCGCACCCACTCTTCAGAGAGCGACAGGGCGAGCCGAGACCCAAACAGCGAGCCGAAAAATAGGCTCAATGCGATGACGGCAGCGTATCTAAGATGTTCCACTGAGATTTTCCCAGCTTTGTAGTATTCCAGTGCGCCCAAGATACCGACGGGCAACAGAAATACAAGAAGCGAAGTGCCAGTTGCGGTGTATTGCGAAAATCCAAGCAAAAACACCAACAGCGGCACAATTACAACGCCGCCGCCAATGCCAAACATTCCCGAGAGCATTCCTGCTATGAAGCCAATGAGCAAAAGCAGTAGCCAAATCATTACTGAACAGGCGCAAGAGTTTCACCAGCAATGACACGGTCGATTTCACTGGCGCTGAGTGTTTCGCGCTCAATGAGCGCTTTTGCAAGACGATGCAAAATGTCTATATGCTCAGTGAGAATGCGCCGCGCATTTGCCATGCACTCGGAGACAATGTGCCGCACTTCGCTGTCAATTGCGACGGCTGTCTCTTCGCTGTAGTCTCGCACGCGTCCAAAGTCACGGCCTAGGAAAACTTCTTGATGCTTCGTGCCGTAGTTCAAAGGACCGAGCCGCTCACTCATGCCCCACTCGCAGACCATCTTGCGTGCAAGCTCGGTGGCGCGCTCAATGTCGTTACCTGCACCAGTGCTAATTTCGCTGAAAACAATTTCCTCAGCGGCACGCCCACCAAGCGCGTAAGTAATCATTGCCAAGATATACTGGCGGGAATACGTATGCTTGTCTTCCAAAGGCAGGTAAGAGGTCAGCCCCAAAGCGCGACCGCGCGGAATGATGGTAACCTTGTGCACAGGGTCAGCGCCTTCAGTGAATTTGGCGACCAGAACATGACCGCTTTCGTGATAGCTGGTAATTTCTTTTTCTCGCGGCGAAATGTAAATGCTCTTGCGCTCAGGTCCCATCAAGACCTTGTCGCGAGCATCTTCTAAATCTTGCATCGTAACAACGTTGCGGTTGGCGCGAGCAGCGAAAAGTGAGGCTTCATTGACAAGGTTAGCAAGGTCGGCGCCGGCAAAGCCGGGGGTGCCTTGCGCAATAACTTGCAGATTCACATCAGGAGCAAGTGGCACTTTGCGTGTGTGAATGCGCAAAATCGCTTCTCGGCCGCGCACATCGGGCTTGTCGACCACAATTTGTCGATCGAAGCGTCCAGGGCGGAGCAGCGCAGTATCCAGCACATCAGGACGGTTAGTAGCCGCAATCAAAATCACATTGTCATTGGTGCCAAAGCCATCCATCTCGACGAGGAGTTGGTTTAAGGTTTGCTCACGTTCATCGTGTCCGCCGCCCAAACCTGCGCCCCGTGAGCGACCGACGGCATCAATTTCATCAATGAAGACAATGCAAGGGGCATGTTGCTTAGCTTGTTCAAAAAGATCACGCACGCGTGAAGCACCAACGCCGACAAACATCTCGACAAAATCTGCGCCAGACATTGAAAAGAAAGGCACACCCGCCTCTCCAGCTACGGCTTTAGCCAGCAGTGTCTTCCCAGTGCCCGGCGGACCTAAGAGCAACACGCCTTTGGGAATTTTGGCACCCAGCCGCTGGAATTTCTCAGGTTCTCTTAGGAACTCCACAATTTCACGAAGTTCGGCTTTGGCTTCATCGCAGCCAGCAACATCGGCAAATGTAACTTTGGTATCGAACTCGGTAATCATTTTAGCGCGGCTTTTGCCAAAGTTGAACACATTGCGTGTGAGACCGTTTTGTGCCGTAAGCCGCCGAATGATGACGAAGTAAATCACGCCAAGCAAAATCCATGGTCCAAACACCATGAGAAACTGCAGCAGCGAGCCGTCTTCACGCTGCTCAAATTTTATCTTGATATGCTTTTCAACCAGCTCATCAGCCATCGCACGGTCGAACTCAGGCAACTTCACGATGAAGCGGTCAATCTTTTTCTCGCCACGATTGTCAGCCAGTTCAACCGTTTCATACTTGCTAAGAATGCCTGTAAGCACAGCACCGCCGTCGCGTTTTTCTACGATGGCTTCCTTAATGAGCGATAGCCCCAGAAGTCGGCGGAATTCATTGTAGGAGATTTCGGGCGCTGTAGGTTCGCTGGAAGTAAAAAGTCGCTGCAGGAAAAAGAAAAGGAAAATCATTGCAAACGCATAGAGCAAGACGCGAAAGGTGCGTTTGAAGTTTTCATCAGGGTCGCCGTTGCTATTGAGATTTGCGAAGGGGGATTCATCGCCACGCACGGGCTTGAAACGTTCGCGAATGTTCTTCGGTCGCCCGCTCTCCCGATTCTTCACAAAAGGATTCTCTGCCATAAGTCAATACTGCTTTGTTGCTTCAATACTGCAAGCAATGAAGTTTATAGGTTGGTGCTACGCGCACCAAGCCCAAGACAATTGAGAATATGCAGAATCTCTACGGCTCTCGCAACTTATAGACGGCTCTCAGGTTGCGTTTCTTCTGAGCAATATCCAAACCGTAGCCGACCACGAATTGCTTCGGTATACGAAAGCCGATATAGTCGACTGCAAATTCCAACTGTGCAGTTTCTTCTTTGAGAAACAGTGCGCAGAAGCGCAGGCTACCCGGACGCAATTTAAGAATCTCGCTACGGATATATGAGAGCGAAAGACCTGAGTCCACAATGTCTTCAACGACAATCACATCACGCCCTTCTAATACGGCATCAATCGACTTGAGGTTCCTCACCTGACCAGAAGAAATTTTTTGGTTGCCGTAGCTGGAGAGCTTGTAGAAGTCCACTTCTACATCAATCGCTTGTACGGCGCGCACAAGGTCGGCAAGGAAGATAAATGCGCCGTTGAGAATGCCAATGAAAATGGGGGTTTTGCCAGCGTAATCACGTTCAATTTCTTTGCCCAACTCTGCCACGCGTTGAGCAATGGCATCTTCGGAGATAAAAAGCTCGAAAGTATCGTCGCCGACTGTAACGGTGAGCGGCGCTGATGATGCCTGCAGCGATGAGTGATTCACGGTGAAAGACAAGTTGCGCGTGAAAATTAACTAACTGCCGAATATAACAGAACAAGGCGGAAAAATGAACGAAGCCGCAAAGGGCAAAAGCCGTAACATAGAGGGAAAGAGTAACCATTTCTTTGGAAGAGCAGAAAGCCTTTCCTATAATTCTGCCAAAACCTTGTAGTGAAAACGTGGTGCCCTCGAAAATGGAAGCCTCGGTTATTCGACTGGTAGAGCTTTTAGGTGATGCAAAACAGTATCTTGTGCCACTTTTTCAGCGCCCATATAGCTGGGAGCGCAAAGAATGGCAAACTCTTTGGGACGACCTTGTAGAGCTTTGTGAAGCCGAAAATCCTCGCCCCCACTTCTTTGGGGCAATTGTGCTCATTCCAGCTCGCTCTATTCCCGAAGGAGTTACAAAGTATAGTCTGATTGATGGGCAGCAGCGATACACTACAATCTCCGTTTTCTTTGCAGCGCTTCGCCGCATTGCAAAAGAGCGGGGCGAAATGAGACTGGCAGATGAACTCTATGAGAGATTTCTCATCAACAAGTTTGCAGAAGGTAATGATTTTTTCAAGCTACTGCCGACACAAGGCGATAGGAAAGTTTACAGACGCATCATTTTAGGCGAGCCACTCAATGCAGATAATGCAGGTAATGCAGATAATCCAGGTAATTCTCGCTTGGCGAAAGCCTATTGCTTCTTTGAGAAAAAAATTCGGAGTAGTCAAATCTCTCTGCAAAAGCTTAAAGATGTTGCCGAGAGATGGCTGACTGTCGTACGCGTGTTGCTTCATGAGAACGAAGACCCCTACCTTGTCTTTGAGAGTCTCAATGCAAAGGGGCGACCACTCTCTCAGGCGGACTTAATTCGAAACTACTTCCTGATGTGCCTTCATACGAATCATCAGGAGAAAATTCACAAGCAATACTGGCAGCCAATGGAGGATAGACTTGGCGAAGCGCATTTAGCCGAGTTTATTCGTCATTACTTGATAATGCGAAGAGGCGATTTTGTTAAGGCATCAGAGGTTTACTTTGTGCTGAAAGAGTATGCCAGCGGCAAAGACGCCCTGGAGGAACTTCAAACCTTGCACACTTTCTCAAGCTACTATGCCAGAATCATAAGCTTAGAAAGTGAGACGAATGAAGAGATTAGGCGAGCGATGCATCGCCTGAATCGACTGCAGGTGACTACAGCATATCCCTTCTTGTTGGCTTGCTATGACGATTACGAAAGTCAGCGTCTCTCGGCTGAAGACTTCTTGGAAGTTTTGAGAACACTTGAAAATTTCATTATTCGTCGCTTCGTTTGTGGTGTGCCAACAAATCAGCTGAGCAAAATCTTTGCTCCTCTTTCCCAACAGGCAAGAGAGTTGCCAGTTCCTTTCACGGAAGCCGTCAAAGACATTTTAGAGAAACGAAACTATCCTAAAGACTTTGAGTTCAAGCGCGAACTTGTCGAGGCTGAACTCTATGGTGCAGGTGATAGAGGAGAGAAAACAAAGTTCATTCTGGAAACGCTGGAAGAGTCATTTGGACACAAAGAGCAGGTTGCATTTGACAATTTGCAAGTTGAGCACGTGATGCCGCAAACACTCACAGATTGGTGGCGGTCGAACTTGGGGGAAAACTGGAAGTTCACTCACGAGACAATGTGTAACACACTTGGCAATTTAACGCTCACTGCATACAACTCAGAACTGTCGAATGCTGATTTCGAAAGCAAAAAACGCATCTATGCAGGGAGCCATCTCGAACTCAACCGATACTTCTCCGAAGTTGAAACTTGGCGTGAAAAAGACATTCGCCAGCGTGGTGAAATCTTAGCTGAGAAGTGTTTGAAAATCTGGTCATACTTCGGCAAGCAAAACATTACAAATCTCGACAGGCAAGCAGAAGATGAACAGGTAAATACTTTTGAGACAATGAACAATGGAGATTTTCTTGTTGGTGAAGTGCTCGAGCTGTTTGAGGCTTTGCAAGACGAAGTGATGCGATTCAATAGGGCAGAGGAGAAAATTTTGAAGCAGTGCGTTACCTACCGTGTCGGGAACAAAACTTTTCTCTCCGTTGTGCCACAAAAATCAGGCTTAAAACTCTATCTTAATCTGCCGTATGAGGAAGTGCGGAACTACACATTTTGTCGTGATGTAACAGGCATAGGGCATTGGGGCGTGGGTGATGTGGAAGTGAAAATTCAAGAGATGCAGCACATCAAAGAAGTAATGCCAATTGTGCGGAAAGCATATGAGAGGCAATTGCTGTAATGCATTTTTTTGCTGGCATCAAAGTCCCAGAATAAGTTTTGCGATAGTAAAGTAGATAATCAGACCGGTAGCATCGACAAGTGTGGTAATAAGCGGGGCAGAGAGCACCGTCGGATCGACGCCGAAGCGCTCGGCAGTAACGGGAATGAGTGCGCCGATGATGTTAGCCCAAGTGCAAATGGCTATCACGCTAAGTCCTACTGTCAGTGCCAAAGCCCAATCGCCCACGCGGAAAATCGCAAACCCACACGCAATCAGGCACAAAAGTGCCCCCAAAGCAAGACCCGTAGAAAGCTCCTTGAAAAGCACCTTGAACCAATCCGTTGGCTTGATTTCACCAATTGTAAGGCTGCGAATCACCGTAGAAACGGTCTGCGAGCCTGCATTGCCTCCTGTGCCAATTAGCAGCGGAATGAAAATGGTCAGCACGACCACCTTTTCAATTTCACTTTTGAAGCCCTCAAGTACATTCGCCGTCAGAGTGCCCCCAACGAAAAGCAAAAGTAGCCACACAAGACGCTTGCGTACATTTGTCCAAATTGGAGTCTCAAAGTAAGGTTTGTCAGTAGCGCTGGTCTGCACACCACCCAGTTTGAGATAGTCCTGCGTTTCTTCTTGCACAATCACGTCAATAATATCATCGACCGTTACGATACCTAACATTCGGTTATCGTGCGTGACGACAGGCAAAGAGAGAAGGTTATACTTGGAGACCAGCACGGCTGCGTCCCAACGCTCTTCGGTGGGTAAAATGCTAATCGGGTCTCGTTGCATAATGTCTTCCACTGTATCTTGGTCATCTGCCAAAAGCAAGTCACGCAGGCTGACAACGCCCACAAGACGCTTTTCGCCATCGTCGCGCTCGAGCACATAGACATCGTAAATTTCTCGCTTGCGCCCGAACTTTTGCTGCCGCAAAACCAGCTTTTTTGCCATCTCAACGGTCATATCGGCGAAGACTGCCGTAAATTCCGTTGTCATCATAGAGGCAACGCTGGTGAGCGGGTAGCGAAGAAAGTTTTGCAGCTCCAGCTGCATATCGGCAGGCAGTTGCGAGAAAAGTTTTTGATTTAGCTGCTCAGCTTTCTCGCCTTTGGCAAGGTGGAGTTGGCGAAAAAGATAGACGCGCTCATCAGTGCGCAAATTGCGAATGATTTCGACCGCGCGCTCATTCGGAAGAGCTAAAAACAAATCTGGCAGGTGCGGGAAAAGTCGGGTCGCAACAGTCTCTTGTGCCACATCAATAGGTAAATCGGTCAGCACCTTTGCCGCTTTCTCGAGCGGAAGCGCATTGAGGTATTCGGCAATATCCACAGGTTGTAATTCTGCCAGTTCCTCAATCGAGATATCATCGGCAAAGCTATCGACGGCGACTTCAGGTTGCTTAAGCTCGGTCATAGCACTTGGTTGAGACAAGTGACACAAAGCTGTAAATAGAGACGATGTTCAAACTACCAAATGTGCTGACAGAAACCTGCACGTAACTCAAACCAGCGGTTACACTGCAACGTTGTGCTGAAGGCGAGAAAGTGCCTTCCTCGGACTTCTATCCAGAGAGCAAGCCCGCTGCCCCCATGAAAGAGTTGGGTCAAAGGGCAAAATCAGAACAAGCATGCTCCGTAAGCCGTGCCCCGAATTTCCGTGCCGCACAGCTTTCATCATATCGTTAGAAGATGAAAACGCTACGGAGGCAAAATACACTGCTCAAAGCTCTACTCTTGCCTAAGATGCGCGCTGCCGCAAGTTAAGGATTTTTTCTGTAGCCTTTTAGCAACGAAAATAGCTGTATGCCAAAGCAGTATAAAATGTAGCAGCTAAAGGATGGTAGGAGGCATGCGAAGCAGCATTGCGCGTAGCATGACTATAAAAGCAAGCGAAAATTGAGACTGTGGGTGAAAGAGGAATCTTTGCGCCGTGATAGCAAAGACTCCTCACCCTTGTTGCAATGAAGACGCCGCTGCAAAACAATTAGACCAGATTCTTGCGGGCTTTGGTTTCCGCCAGATACCATGCTTGCTTTTGGTAAATCTGAACAATTTCTGTGAAGATGTCGGCTGTGCCGGGGTCATGATGGTTGGTGGCAAGCTCAATGTGCTGGTGCAGCGAATCAATGATGGTATCGGTATCCTCGTAGAGAATTTCTACCATTTCTTGGGGCGTGTAATTCAAGTTGGGAGATTCATCAATTTCAGCCGTTTCAAGGAACTCTTTCATCGTCGCAATCGGGTAGCCACCGATAGAGCGAGAGCGCTCAGCAAGGTCATCAATGATTTTGCTAAGTTGCCGATAGTGTTCATCGAAGAGCTCATGTAGCGTCTTGAAGAATGGACCTGAAACATACCAGTGGAATTTCTTGTATTTGACAGAGAGCACGAAGGCGTTAGCAAGCTGCAAGTTTAGAGCCGAAAGTACTTCGGTAGAAGTGTGCTTGATTTTGACTTCAATCGACATAGCAAGCTCCTTTCTGAAAGTTTAAGTTGGCAGCGAAAGTTAAGAAATTTCAAGAGCGATTTTGCCAAATTGTTTGGCGCTGTCTAAGTAACGCAGGGCAGTTTCTGCTTCGGCAAGAGGAAAGGTGCAGTCTACAATAGGGTGGATTTGATGCGTGGTGACAAAAGTGATCATTGAAGCAAAATCGGCTGGAGAACCCATTGTGGAGCCCAAAAGTGAGAGCTGTTTCCAAAAAATTTTTTGGAGCACAAGCTCTTTGACGGGGCCGCGTGTGGCGCCAACGAAAACAATACGTGCGCCCGGCGCAGCAAGGTCAATGAGCTTGGAGAAGCCCTCGCCACCTGCACTATCCAGAATAACATCAAAGCCAACTGATTTGAGAGGAGTGTCCCAGTCAGGAGTTTGGTAGTTTGCACCGCCTTTTGCGCCCATGGCTAATGCTCTGGACAGTTTGCGGTCGCTGCCTGATGTAACCCACACCTCAGCACCAATTGCGAGGGCAAATTGCAGCGCAAAAAGAGCGACGCCGCCGCCAATGCCCGTAATCAAGACCTTCTCGTTTGGCTGCAGTGCTGCACGCGAGAAGAGCGCACGATAGGCGGTCAGTCCTGCAAGCGGCAATGCTGCAGCCTCCTGCCAAGAAAGGTGGGCCGGCTTTTCACAGAGATTCTGGATAGGGATTTTGAGGAATTCGGCAAATGTGCCGTTATCAGGCAAGCCCAAGATGCGAAACGACTTTTGCTGCGCTTTTTCATTAGGGCCCCAATCCAAGCTGGGATTGATGATCACTTCTTTGCCGAGCCAAGCAGAATGGCGGCACTCAACCACAGTGCCTGCACCATCGGAGCCGAGAATAATCGGAAACTTTAAGCCAGCATACAGACCCTTTTGAATCCAAACATCACGATGATTGAGAGCCGCATAGCGCAGCGCTACCAATGCTTCACCGTCAGAGGGTGAGGGTTTTTCTACCTCCTGCAAGACTAACGGAGCGGAAACAGCAGTTAAGACAGCCGCTTTCATAACTCAGTGGTTACGCAGTGATTAAACAGTGCAGGCTTACCGAACAAACTCCTTTTCTTCTTGCTTAACCACCAAGATAGGTAATTTGGCGCGTCGCATCACAGCTTCAGTGACGCTGCCGAGCAGCAGGCGCGATAAACCGCTACGCCCATGGGAGCCCATAATCAGCAAATCCACGTCTTCTTCCTCAGCAACTCGGATAATGGTATCAGGAGCAAGACCAATTTTAACAAGTTGCCTCACCGTGAGGGTGCTGGGGCATTCTTTTTGAACCAGCATACTGAGCTCCTCTTTGGCATTGCGCTCTAATTCTACTTCGGACACATATGGGACGGTCTCTGCGGTCATTGTAACGGGCTCAACCACATGGAGCAAAATAAGCTCTGCACCCATTGCACAGGCGAATTCCTTGCCGTAGAGAATAGCGTTGTGAGATACTTCAGAAAAGTCAATTGGGCAGAGGATTTTTTTGATGGCAATCATACTGCGTACTGTTTTGCGCTTGAGTTGCCTAAGCAGGCAAGGGAATATGCAACAAATTCCCCTCTCTGCAAAGAATCGAAGAGATGGCTAAAAATTGTTGCAAGGCGTTGAATCTCAAAGAGCTGTAAAGAAAAACCGACTTGTATTTGCTTTTTTCTTTTTTTTCACCCAAATTTGCGCAAGTCTTGCGCAGAAAGCGCACACACAAGTGCAGTACCTCAAATTCAGGAGTAGTAATAAGGGTTCAATAAGAATTGGCAGCTGATACGATCACTGCCCCCTATATCGTCTTGCCCTATTTCGTGTTCTCGTAGTTCAATTGTAGTTCAAGTTTATTGTATTTCACACAGACACCTGCAAAGTACAGAGGTGCTGGGTAACCGCATATCACGCAAAGCGGCTTTGTGATATGCACAAGGCAATGCGGCGACATTGCGTGGGCTTTACTCTATCGACAAATAGACATCTTTTCCAACAAAAACAAGGGAGGATAAATGACAATGAGAAAACTGCTGACAGCGATGCTTTGTACGCTCATCTTACTTTGTGCGCGCAGCTCTATTTTGCAAGCACAAGGGTTAGAGGGCTACGGAGGTGGATTCAAAATCTACCTTAGTAAAGACAGCACTACATTTGTTCGTCTGCTCTTTTGGAATCAAATCTGGATTCGCTGGATGCAGCAAAATCCAGGCACAAGCGTCAGCAACAACCCTGAGACTCGCGAAACCTTCGACATCGGCATTCGTCGCTCGCGTATGCTGGTGCATGGGCAACTGACCCCACGTATTCTGCTGTTCTGGATTATTGGTGTCAACAATCAAACTTTTAACTCAGGTGGTCTAGGCATTGCTTCAGGCTTCGACCCTACGTCTGATGGAAAGCGTCAGCAGGTCTTTGTTCACGATGCATGGTGCGAGTTTAAGTGGAGCCGTGAGCTCTTCATTGGCGCAGGGCTGCTGACTTGGAGCGGTCTGTCGCGCCAAACCAACTGGGCGACATTGAACTACAATATGCTCGATGCGTCAAACTTGGGGTGGATCAATCTTGATGCGACGGACCAGTTTGCTCGTATGTTTGGCATCTATGCGAAAGGTGAAATTGGACACTTCAACTACCGTGCCGTGCTAAGCAAACCCTTCACAATTCCAAATCCTGGACTTGCAACACCAATTGGCGGTACGACCAACCAACCACCAAGCTGGGCAGCAGCACTGACGACTTTACCACCAGCCTACAATATCTCACAATGGGCAGGTAACAACAATGAGCTGCTCTACCACGCATATGTCAACTACGACTTTTTCGAGCAAGAAAGCTCAGTCCTGCCGTTTATGGTTGGTTCATACTTAGGCACGAAGAAAGTTTTTAACATCGGCGTCGGGTTCAATTTGCATCCACGTGGTATGTGGCATCGTATCCGTCCTGCAAATCCTGCTATTCCAGAAGCGGTGGCTCGCACCATTCCGGCGGCAGACCTGAACACACTTAACGATGCGCTAAGACGTGGTATCTATCCTGCTGGACGTGGTCCAGGCCCGAGCTCAGCACCTGGCATCAGCAGTCCTGAAGGTAGCCCACTGAACATTACAGATTCAGCGTTCTACAATGCTTGGGGACGCCTCAACCCTACGCAGCAAGCCGCAATTACGGATGCCTTTGTAGACACTGCTTGGACAGATACATTTCACTGGGCGGTTGACTTTTTCTTAGATCTGCCTTTGCGCTACAAAGAAGATGGGACGCCTGACCCAACCGGCCCGGCAATTACGGCACACGGTGCATTCTATAACTACAACTTTGGACCGAACTACGTGCGCAATATTGGCGTAATGTCAATCGGGCAACCGAATCCGACTGCAGTTGGAGGTCAATTAGTGTCACAGCCTGAGTTTAATGGGCCTGGCAATGCATATCCCTTGCATGGCACAGGTCAAGCCTACTACCTACAAGCCTCATACCTGACGCCACGAGAATGGACAGAAGGATGGGGCAGATTCCAATTCTTCGGTGCAATTACATACCTTAACTATCAGCGTCTGCGTGAGCCAACCCTTATGCCAGAGTTTGGGTTCAACTGGATTTTAGCAGGGCAGAATGCAAAAATCAGTATGCAGTTCCGTCCTCGTGCGATTTATGGTCGTGCAATCAGCTCAGAGCCTGGACGCGAGCTGTTAGATGGAATGCGTCGTGTCGGTACGCGCTGGGAAGCTATTACGCAGTTCCACATCTATCTCTAATTGTGCAACTTTATTGCATATCTTTGCGCAGTGCAGCAGCTTTGCATGTTGCGTAAAGACTGACTGAAAGGCCATAAAGGCCGGATTGTTAAACTTTCTTTAATTAATCGGGAGAGTAAGAAATGAAAACATTCATTCAAATTGGACTTGTTTTCCTGTTTGCAGCGCTCACTACCAGCGCCTGCGTTACACCGATTGCTACACCGAAGCCTATCAAGATTCCTTGCACAAGGCTCACTAAGAAGGAGTTTATTGAGAAAGCGTCGCAACTGCTGCGCGCAAACAACTACGTAGTCGTTGAAGCCAACGAAGAGACAGGGGAAGTCGAAGGTAACCGCGTGCCAGTCTATGTTGGCATTGGTGAAAATATCATCGTGAGTGGGCCGTATATCTTTGACGCAGTCTATGATGGCACCACAATTACGGTGAACATTCAGACGGTGTCGGAAGGGCGTCCAGTGAAAAGCCACGATGAGAATTCATCTGTCTATGATAAGCGCAACTTTATGCCTGTTCTTAATGGCTTGCGTGAGCTGTGTAAGTGAAGTTGAGTAGGTGTGCGCACGGCGGCAGAATCAAAGTCGCTGTGCGTTTATCGGAAACAGTAGCGGCAACTTTTAGGTTGCCGCTTTTTTCTGCTATGCTAGCGTAGTAAAATTGTGTAATGCCAGCTAAGGAAAGGCAAGGCAGGGGAGAAAAGCAGGTTCTATCAGTGCAATGAGGCAAGACAAGTCATATCAAGCCGAGGCTATAAACCTAACACACGTTTAGTATGTCAATGTGTCGCAATTTGTCGTGGTTCATATTTGTCATTACTTTGCTATCGGGCTGTGTGCTTGCAGATTCAGTGCGCCAACCACGCCCAATCCGCATTGCTTGTGAGGGGTCGCGACTTGACCTGTACCAGAAAGCAAAAGAGGTCTTAGAGAGACAGCAGTATAAGATTCGTGTCGACAATCGTCTTGATGGTATTCTCAAAGCATACCGTCGTCCAGAGCAGGTGAATTTTGGTGACCAGATTATGTTTAATGGGGCGCTATATGTGATGGCCACGATTGATAGTGCGGTCATTACGCTTTACATCTATCGTATTTTGGATATTCCAGCCGAAGAGCAAGAGCCAGTGATTGAAGTAAGCTACGATGAGCGTAATGCGAGCGTCTTTACGCGCTCACTCTATCAGCCCTTGATTGATGAGATGCGCCGCAGCTGTGCTCAGCCCAAATGAAAGGCAAAGTTCGTATTTTTACGGCTTATAGAGTTGCCATAAACAAAAACCACAATCTCAAATGGAGCTTTGGCTTGGCGCAGCAGTTTTAGGGCTGTGCTATGGATTTCTCGCCATCGGAGTCTACATCACCATGCGCATCTATAACTTCCCCGACATTACCGCTGACGGTAGCTTGACCTTAGGCGCAAGCATTACGGCAGCTTTGCTCACGATTGGAGTCAGCCCGATTTTTGCCACATTCGTTGCAATTGTATTCGGATTTTTAGCAGGTGCAACGACAGGTGTGATTCATACCAAACTGAAAGTTAATGGTCTGCTATCTGGTATTTTGGTTACCACAGCACTCTACTCCATCAACTTGCGCATTATGGGACGCTCCAACATTCCCTTGCTAACGGTGCAAACACTGCTCACGCCGTTTGAAAATACTTTCTCTCAACTGCCACGCTGGGCAGTCGATTTTGCCGTATTCTTCGTGATTAGTGCTGTTGCCCTAATCCTCTTAGGACTGCTCTTCAAGACCGATTTTGGCTTAGCGATGCGGGCAACAGGCGATAACGAAGTGATGATTGCAGCACAAGGTGTCAATACCGACACGATGAAAATCATCGGAATTGGATTGTCAAATGCAATGATTGCTCTGTCAGGCTCGCTGGTGTGCCAGTATCAAGGTTTTGCCGACATCAGTATGGGCATTGGCATTATCGTGTTTGGCTTAGCCAGCGTGATTATCGGTGAGTCTTTCTTAGGGATTTTTCGGCAACGTTTCTCAGTCGGCACGCAATTAGTCAGTGTCGTGTTTGGAGCGATTGTCTTTCGCGTGCTGGTCGGCATTGCGCTGTCACTGGGACTGGCGCCGACAGATTTCAAAATTGTAACCGCATTTTTCGTGCTTCTCGCTGTAGCACTGCCACAGCTGCGCCACCTTGTCTTTAAGCGTTGAGCCGTGTTGCCAGATCCCAAAAGAAAAAACCCGCTGCCCTGTTTGCTTCCTGAACAGGGCAGCGGGTGACCCCTGTGCGGCACAATCTACCACAGCAAGCAAGAAGCAAGCACCTACTTTCTCAACAGCATTTTCTTGGTCTCTACAAATTTGCCCGCTACAAGGCGGTAGAAATAGACACCGCTGGAAAGACCATACTGTGCAGCATTGAACTGGATAGCATAGCGACCCGCTTCCTGCCAGCTATTAACCAATGTGGCAACCTTTCTACCGAGCACGTCAAACACCTCGAGCTTGACATCGCCGCTTTCCGCCAATTCGTAGCGCAAAGTGGTTTCAGGGTTAAATGGATTTGGATAATTCTGCATCAAGCTATATCTGTCTGGGACATCAAGCAGTATCTCAACGGTGTAAGCGTAGTCGTGCACAGTGCCGTCGTAGTCCACGCTACGCAGCGCATAGCGATGCGTTTGATTGGGCGCAGCGGTCTCATCAATGAACTTATACTCTTTGCCGACAGGTGCAGTGCCTAAGCCACGCAGCTCGCTGCGCTCACGATAGTCAGCAATCGGCTCACCATTGCGCAGGAGCACAAATCCAGCATTGTTCAGTTCGCTTTCTGTGCGCCAACTAAGTTCCACTCTGCGACCCAGCGGCTTTGCCACAAAGGCTGAAAGCGAGACGGGCAAAGGGTTATCCGATGCGTTTTCCGTGCCAAGTGCAACAAAGAAATTCTCGCTGGCGGCTAATGTTGTATTGAAAATGAGGGAATTAAACCCAGTCAGCACGGGAAGCGGGTCAGTATCTACAGCAAGCGGCCCTTGCGATTGCCAATTGCCTGTGGTGCGCGTTGCAATCTTGAGCGTTGCGTTGTTGTCGCTAACCTGCACGGCATCATCGCTGTTGATGGCCATATCCAAGACTTGCGAGAGCACAAGACTGCCTGAACCTGTGTTTTGAAATTCATAATAGCGCAGGTCAGAGACTTTCACGAGCGGAAAGGTGGATAGCGCAAGCGAATTGCCAGAGCCTGTGATAAGCGCGCCGCGCAGTATTGTGCCGCTCGCAGATTGTCCGAGCAACGAAATCGGGCGGTATGTGGTCGCATCGCCTAAGGGATAGAGGCGCGAGACGATGGCAGAGTTGTCAAACGCACGTGCGAGCCGATTGTTGATAAAACCATTAGTGCGCTGCACAGCAGCAGGCAGCGGGTTGGTAACAGACGCTAAGAAAACGCCTGTGTTCAACACGCCGCTGCTAAGTTGCAACGTGTTAAGAATGGTTGGGCTGCCTGTGAGCGTGGCGCCATCAGCGTCATTAAGGTCAAAGTTCGTAAAGGTCGCACCGCTCACTTGCACCGTAGCAGGCGCATTTTGAACGAGGATTTTACCAGTTGAAGCTAATGCCGAGCCAGTGCCCGTGATGTTGCCACGCACCTCAACAGTGAGTGTGCCAATGTCCAGTGTAGTACTGGCACCCAGCGACAGCGCTGGTTGCGAGGCGCTTGCTGTGAGCGTTATTGCAGTCGCATCAAGCGTCTTTGTGCCAGAGCCAGCCGTAGCCAGACGGTTTGCTGTTGTAATCGCAGGCAATGTGCTTTGTGCAAGAAAACCCGTAATCTGATTGCCCAAGCGATTAAACACATAGCTAGCGCCTGCATTGTAGGTTACTGTGCCGTTGGCGCGAATCGAGCCATTCAGTGTGCTCGAGTTGTCGCCATTGACGCCTTTTTCATGTGCCGTGATAAGCGTTGCACCCGAGTTCAGTGTGAAATTTGCTGTGCCAGCGTAGCTTGTAAGAAAGCGTGTTTCGCCAAATTCAATCGTGCCATTCACTGTAATCGTGCCTGTATTGCCTGTGCGCAGATTAGCATTGATGACGCGCAGCGTCCCGCCTGAGCTGACCGTGAGATTCCATACATCAACATGACCAGTTGAGCCTGAAAGTGTCGTAGTGCCGTCAATAACAAAATTCATTGTGTTACCAAAGCTGGGGTTGGCGTTCATAAAGCCGTTGTTGACAATGGAGCCGTCTGCGCCTGTCATCGTAACGGTTCGGTTGCCTGAGACTGTAAGCTGGCAGCCGCCTTCGGTGCGCAAACTGTGTTGAATGGTGAGGTTATTTGTAATCGTGGTGGTTTGGTTGTCAGCAGTGGTCGCGTCGAAGAAAGTCGTGCCGTAGTCCGCGATGTTGTCGCTGACGCGCTGATTGATGTAGCAGAAGCGCGAGAAAGGCGGTGTGCTGGAGCCGCTGTTGGTGTTCGCAATATCAAAGTAAAGCCGTCCCGTAAGGTCAAGTTTGTTGGAAAAATCATTATCCAGCGCAAAGCGAGAAAGACCGCCGTAAGGGTCGCCACCGTTGAGGTAGAAAAAGACGCGAAACGAGGTCGGCCTGCCGCCCATTAGCGACCACGCAATCGCAATTTCTTGCACATTGCCCGACGTGGTTTTCTGAATGCTGGAGCTGTTGTCGACATTAGCGTTCCAGCCGCCAGAGCCATCGTGCGTGCGGTGTTGATGGTAGCCATTGCGAATGAAGGCGGCGAAATTGGCGCGGAAAGGCAAGCGACCGTAGTTATTGCCATCAAAGTTGCCGATGCCACCCAGTGCGCCGTTGGCATTTGTGCCACCGTTAGCGGGCGTTTGTGGGTCGGTGTCAATGTAAAGCACAAGTTCGTCGGTGTTAGCGTTGCCGTTTGCGTTAACGGCGATGTAGAGGTTGTTATCGTCCCACGCCATATACCAATCGCGCGCACCATCGTTCCATCGGTTTGCACCGTTGGTATGGTCGCCGTATTCGCCGGGCGAAATTACGCCATCGCGCGTAGGCGGCGTAGAGAGAAACGAGAAAGTCGAGAAGTCACCGCCAATCGCAAACTCGGAAAAAGAGGTCAGCCCAGAGACACGCAGCACGTTTTCGCGCGGGTAAGAAATCGTAACACTCGTGCCGTTAGCGGCGCTCGTCCAAGGCTCGGAGCTATTGTTTCGCTTTAGCACGACAAGACTGCGTGGGTCAGAGATACCCGGCAGACCGCTAATGTCAAGTTCAATGTCATATTGATAGCCGTTCAAGCCTGAGGGCGTGATTTGCCAGTATCTTGGAGCGATGTTCTTGACGACCACAGTGCCTTTCGGCGAAATGCCACTCAGTGGCAAGCCGCTATTAGGATTTGGTGGCAAACTGTTTTGCATATTGAAAAGCAGATTGCCTGCGTCGTTTGAGGGTTGCGTAAAGATGACCGTAGCTTGCCGATTGTTTGATGCAGCAGCGACAAAAGCACCTGTGGTGTTTGCAGGAATCGGCACGGTGGCGCTACCTGTTGCAGGCACAAGTTGAATCGCAACGGTGGCGCTGTCAAGCGAAAATTGGCTGCTGGTCTTACCCCATGCAGAGATGTAGTTCAGAGAAAGCGGCGTAACTGTGACCGTGTTCGGTGAGTTAGGTGAGAGGTTGTCGAAAATCGTGCCGTCGGTAGGCGAAGAGGGTGCGGAGTTTTGCTTGACGACCGCACGATTGAGCGTTGCCGCACCTTCTACGATGAATTCAAACTGATTATCGCTGAGGCGTTTGACCGCAACGCGCCCAGGCGAGTAGGGCATGGGGTTAGCCATCGTGTTGACGACTTGCGGAGCGCGGTAAGTGGCGCGCACATAGACGCGCTGCCCGATGGCATTCACCGACGTATTGCGAATGCGAATGGTGTGCCAGTCCGTAACCGTCGGCGTGAAATTGACATTGAGGTTGCTTGCACCATTTGCGCTGAAGACAAGCGTTTGATTGCGAAAAACGGCAATCGTGATGTCCTGCGGCGTCGAACTGGTTTGAAAAACGCGCAGGTTAATTGGCTGACCAGCTTCAGGGTAGATATTGCCGACCGTGCGCCAAGCAGTGGAGTTGGTAGGCAATGCACCGCCTTGCATCAGAGAACGTGGGTGGCTATCGCCTAAGTCGTCTGCCATTTCCCACTCTTGCGCGATATTTTTGGGCGTGGGCGAAAAGGGCGCATCGAAGTTCGCTTGTTCGCTCACTGGCGCCCAAACGGCGTAACCACGTCGTCGCGTCGGACCAACTGGTCCAGTGATAGGCGCTGTAAGGTCGCATGGTGGAATGTGAATTAGCACACGGTTGTATAAGCCACCACTAGGCGGTTGCACCGTAACTGTGAAGCCGTAGGTGCCACCGTAATCTTTTAGCACTGTCCCAACCGGGAAAGAAGTGGCGACCCAGACGCGCTGCTCGACATTCCAACTATCGGTTGCACCAATCAGTGCACGACCGCCGCGCTCAAAGACAATACCGTCTTGCAAGTTGCCTTGCAAAAAAGAAGGAGCGTCGTTGCCGGTTTCAGCAGTGCGCACAAAGTATGGGCCGCTTTTGAACTGCAGTTTCTGGTGGCAACGAATGAGGTTTGCAATGTCATCGCGCACGGGTAGCGATGATGGATTGTTCGGAAAATGCGTGTAGCGAATACCGCCTGAGCCAATGTCAAAGAGATCTTCAAAGAAAACTTGCGGCGAGCCATCAACGGCGAAAATGATGGCGTAAGCGGGCGCAAGGCGCGGCTCTCGCGGATCAATGTTGCGCCCAAGTTCGCTGCTACTGGTCCAGTTTCCAGAGGGGTAATCGCCATTAGGTTGCAGGGGTGGTCGGAACGTATCGTGATTGTTGACGAACGGCACGGTGCGACCGCGATTGTCTTGCTGCAGGCTGGGAATCGTGCTCATATCAAATGCGCCCAGCGCATAGACCATACCAACCAAGCCATCCGTGCTGAAACCACGCAAACTGAAATCGAAGGTGCCCGCGCGGTTATCGACGCCGCCTAAGTTGCGGCTTGTGCCTGACAGTCCGCCTTCCAAGACGCTTTCGGGTGCAGGCGGTGCGCCAGCCCATGCGTCCAGTTCCGACTTGCCGCCCACCCATTCGCCAATCGAGAGAATGTCCCAACCAAGCGGCGAACTGCCGTTCACGCCTTGCGTAATGTCGCCACTTGGACTAGCGACATGCCAAACGAAATCGTGCACCACATGCGGCTCAAAGTGCTTGACCGCATCGAAGCGATAGCCATCAATACCGATTTGCTTTGTGTGCCAGATAAACCAACGGCGCAGTTCGTTACGCATATAGTTCGAGGACTGCGGCGGATTAAACACCAGCGGATTGCCTATTGGCAGCGACGATTGTCCGTAAGCACGTGGGTCATAGCAGATGTCAGGGCCAAAGAAAGCGGAGGTTACGTCATTGAGAGAGCTGCCCGGGTTGCCGCCAAAGCCTCGCCAAGGATTGGGGTGAAAGTTTATCCAGTTTTTGGGAAACCGCCCGCGCCGACCAATGTAGTCCACTGAATCGCCTGCAAACTGTGGGGTGGCAAATGAGGTGTAACGGAAAATCTTGTATTGGTCGTCTTGCGCTTGTGGGTCTCGCACTTGCGCACCAATGATGTGGTTAAGAACAATATCCTGCACAACTTCAATACCGTTGGCATGGAGCACAGCAGCCATACGCAATAGTTCATCCTTCGTGCCCATTCGGGTGCGCACATTGCCCTTCTGAAACTTATCGCCGAGGTCGTAGTGGTCAAAAGGAGCGTAACCGACAGAAGTTGGGCCCCCTTCATTTTTAATGGTCGGTGGAATCCAAACCGCATCAATACCAAGCTCACGCAGGCGTGGGGCAAGGTCAGCAAGGTAATTTGCCCATGCGAAAGGATAATTGTTGTTCCAATAATCCCACCAAAAACCTTGAAGCACCACACGCTTGGTGGTCTGAGACCAAAGAATTGAAGGAAGTGTGAAGAGGCAGGCAAGCATCACAAGGAACAGGGTAATACACTTGCCAGCACGGTGCTGACGTGGTAAGACTATTGTCATAGTTTTTTGTGTCCTCCTTTGTGTCAGAGTGGCTACTTTCTTCGATTGGCAGCAGTGAATGTACTTAGCGGCGTAAAGTAAGCTGCTCAAATTTAAGCAGTTAGCAGATTATTTCAATGTGAGCAGCATAGCAAATCAGGCTGCCTAAGAAGCTCAGCAAAAAGCTGCAGGCGCTCTTAGCATCTTTCGCTAAATTTGCGCAGTGCAACACAAGGTTTATTCCCATTACAATGCGGACACTTGCAGAGCTGAAAGACACACACCCACTCGTTTATCAGTACTTCTCAAGCCTTGAACAAGGCGAGTTTTGGATTCGTCGCATCCAAGAAATCGATGCGTATTGGTCACAGATTGGTCATGCCGATGTGCCAGAAGTGATTTTTGATGGCGCAAAGTTGCCGAAAGACATTGAGATAGCAGGTGAATATGAAATCATCTATGCAGGTGCCACATTAGGGCTACTCCATGCGGCAGCTATGGCATATTTACACAATCGCTCTGTGCTGGTGATAGATAAATACACGCCCGCTAAAACGCATCGTGATTGGAACATTTCTTTGCGCGAGCTGCTGCGCCTCGATAAAATGGGACTGATTTCACAAGCTGAAGCGGAGCGTGCAATTACTGCGCACTACAGAACAGGCTTTGTTGAATTTGCTGCTCGTCAAGACCGAAAGCGCCTGTATATGACAGGTGTGCTCGATTGCGCGGTTGAATCCGACGTCATTTTAGACTTGGCGCTCAAACGAGTGCTAAGCCACCCAAAAAGCGGCGTCTTGGGGCACACGCGTTTCAAGCGCGTCTTTAAGCTCGAGGAGGGAGTCGTGGTAGAAGTCGAGCGGGAGGGACAGCGTGCGTATTTCAAGGCAAAGATGCTGGTCGATACAATGGGGATTCTCTCGCCGATTGCAATGCAACTGAACCACGGCCTGCCACAGACGCACTGTTGCCCCACCGTTGGCACGCTCTCCAGTGGCTTAGAAAATATTGACTACGACGTAGGCGAAATTTTAGTCTCAACGGAGCCAGCCGATTTTTCACACGGCAGCGGTCGCCAACTCATTTGGGAGGGGTTTCCTGCCAGCCGCACTGAATTTACTTCCTACCTTTTTTTCTACGACCGTATTGATTCCGATAACGATAAGTCGCTCCTTAACCTCTTCGAAGTGTATTTTGAAAAACTGCCAAGCTACAAACCGATTGGCAGGAATTTCAAAATTCATAAGCCCGTTTTCGGTATTATTCCAGCCTACCACCACCATGGCTTTGGCAAAACGCGAGTGACAGCCGATGACCGCATTGTGCTCTTTGGCGATGCGGCGTCACTGTCGTCACCTTTGACCTTCTGTGGGTTTGGCTCAATGGTGCGCAACTTGGAACGCACCACTGTGGCACTGGCTGCAGCCTTAGAACGCAATGCTCTCAGTCGCAACGACTTAGAGCCTATCAATGCCTTTGAGCCAAATGTGGCAATTATGTCGAACCTAATGAAGTTTATGTGCTTTGATGCGCGCACCGACGA
The DNA here is from genome assembly GCA_025056565.1 of Chloroherpetonaceae bacterium. Classification (NCBI taxonomy): domain Bacteria; kingdom Pseudomonadati; phylum Chlorobiota; class Chlorobiia; order Chlorobiales; family Chloroherpetonaceae; species Chloroherpetonaceae bacterium. The sequence continues at coordinate 25,171 of JANWWA010000008.1, forward strand.
ACCGAACTTTGTCAATGAACTGATGAATGAAATTATGAAAGTGCTGGACGCACTGCCAGAGCGCTACCGCGAATCACTCTTTCGTGATGAAATGACACTGTCAGATTTCACCACGCTGATTTTGACAGTGGGAGTGAAGTATCCGAAAATCTTTCCTATCACTTACCAGAAACTCGGCATTTCGGGAAGTCTGTCGTGGCTGCAGAACTGGGCAGGGTGGGCATTTTCAGCGCTGAAAAAAGCAGAACCTGTTCGGTAATGCCAGCGCAGTGCAAAGTGCTGTGGTGGACAGGCGTGCTGGCGGTAGCGGTCATCGGTTGCCGCACCACAAGCGACACCCATGCGCCAAAGACAACGTCGCCTGAAGTCAAGCTATCACACACACTCGACTCGATTTGCAAAGCCTATCAGGTGGTGGGAATGAGTGTCGCACTGGTCAGCGATACGGCGTTCCTCTATGCCCACAGCTGGGGACAAGCGCAATTAGGCGCCGCTCGACCGATGACCGATAGCACCTTTGCCCGCGTGGCATCGGTCTCCAAAGTGCTCACTGCACTGGCTGTGATGCAACTCTACGAGCAAGGCAAGTTTTCACTCGAGGACGACATTTCACCTGCACTTGGATTTCAGTTGCGTAACCCCAACTTTCCTGATAAGCCGATTACTTACCGACAGCTATTGCAACACACATCCAGCTTGGAAAGCGATGAAGCAATGCCAGCGCCGTATTATGTGCTCTGGCGCGACCCTACACTGCGTCTGAGTGATGTACTTTCTTCGCACGGAGCGCGATACAACGATTCCGTCTATCGGTCGCTCTGGTCAAAACACCCACCAGGCACACGCTTTGCCTACTCCAACTTGGGCTATGCACTGCTTGGCACATTGGTCGAGCGCCATTCAGGCAAGCGCTTTGACCAATACTGCACAGAGCACATCTTTGCCCCGCTGGGGCTGAAAGCGAGTTTCAATGTGATGGATATTCCAACTGAGCAACTTGCCTATCCCTACCGTGAAGTGCAGGGTAGATGGATGGCACAAGCCGATAGTGTGCGTCCCATCTTCCCGCTTGAACGGTATGAAGTGGGGTCAAATGCATTGCTCTTTTCTCCCCAAGGTGGTTTGCGCATCAGCATAAAAGAACTGGGGCGGTTGGTTCAGTTATTCCTGAACAGCGGTCAGTTAGGCAAGGTGCGCCTTGTGTCTGAGCAGGCACTGCGCATAATGGAGCAAAATCCACTGAGCACAAGCGATGCACTATTCGGAAAATATGCCCTCGGTTTGTGCTATGCAGATAGCCTTTGGAAAGGTGTAGAACTCATCGGGCACTCGGGACAAGCCTACGGACTTCTAAGCGGCTTTTACTACAATCGCCCGCAGCGCCTTGGTGTGACGATGCTCATCACTGGCTCACGCTATCGTGCTACAGGGAGCGCATTCTACGATGTGGAACTGGCGATTTACGACGCGCTCTATCACTACCTCATAGAAAAAGGCAAAATCGCCCCACTACATCGCTAAGAGAGCAAAAGAAACAGCACACGAGGAGCTTGAGCTTAGACCTCACTTTCGACTTTGACTCAGGTCAGAATCGTTCCGCTCGCCTTCACAGAGAGAGGTTAGGGGTATAAAATGCCAGCATAACTTAGTGGCTATCGGGTGAGTTCAGGGCATCTAAGGCGCGCTTGTCGTCAGGTGTGTCAATATCTGCAGGGCTTTGCGGGCAAGGAATACGGCGATGTGGGTAGCGGAAGATAAGTGGACGAGCACCAGTATCACCACGCAGGCGGAGCAGCTCGGGAAAAAGTGAGCGCGAAAAAAGTGCAGGCACGCCCACCGTGTCACCATAGCTGGTAGCCACAATTGGCTCAGTAGAAGATTGCCACATCGTCATAAGCTCACGAAGAACGGCACGGTCAATAAAGGGCTGGTCACATAGCATTAAGATAGCCGCGTCTGCATCAGTGAGTTGCAGCGCCGCAATCCCTGCACGAATGGAGGAAGCAATGCCTTCTGGCCACTCACGGTTTTCCACAATGCGCACAGGCATTCCAGCCAGTTCAGGTTTAATCTGCTCTGCAAAGGCGCCAAGCACGCAAAGCACCTCCTTAGGCGACACGGCAAGTGCTTCCGTAGCTGCCCGCTGAATAAGAGATTTGCCTAAAAATCGCAGTAATTGTTTTGGCTGACCCAGCCGGCGCGATGCACCAGCCGCCAGAATGATGATGCTGACTTTGCTAAGCATCTTTTCTCCGACACCTAAAGTTTCAGATTTATGAGCGCTGCGCTTGATGCAAAAGCCAGAACAGAGTGACCGATACGGCAAAATGCCATTGATGCAAGGTTTCCAGTAACCAATTGTTAGAGATGAACACTCTCGCTATGAATGGGTGTAGGACGATTGCGCAAAAATGAGCCAGTGCGTCCAGACAGCACAGCGCGAATTTCGGCTAAAATAGACAAGGCGATTTCCTCTGGAAGTTCTGCGCCAATGTCTAATCCAACTGGCGCATAGAGCTTATTCAGCATTGTCTCGGTAGGCACTAACCCACGCGCACGGATTGCTGCCAGTAATTTCTCAGTGCGGCGCTTTGGTCCGAGCACGCCCAAATAAGCCAAGTGCATCGGCAAGAGCTGAAAAAGAAATTCTACATCTAACTCAAAATTGTGAGTCATTACAACCGCAGCAGTGCGAGCAGGGTTGGACACGACGGAGGCAATGTCTGCACCGACTTTGAGCAACCGCCGTGCATCGGCAATACCGAAGCCTTCTCGTGAAAGATAAGATGGACGCCTATCCACTACACTAACTTGCCAGCCCAAACGCTTAGCCAGTTCAGCAAGTGGCACAGCGTCATACCCAGCGCCAATAATCAAGAAATGAACAGGTGGCAGAAGTACATCAATGAAAACCTCAGCGGCACCATCGCTGCATTCATACCGCTGGCTCGCAGCAAGCTGCCGATGCAGGTGCTTAGCAACATCATGCGCAAGCATAAGACGCAAGTGATGAGAAGAGATGTTGCTAAAAGGCGCATCGTTTTCACGAAGCGAAAGAAAGCGACCGACTTCACGCTGTAAGCTGCCTTCTGCCCCATAGACAGTAGCAAGCCCCGTAGGTTTTGGGGCACGAAGAAAGTCTTGATACTGCTGCAAGCGAGCTTGAAGCGTAGCCAGCTCACTGGATTCAATGAGCACAAAAATTTTCCCATGGCAGCCCAAGCCGTAACCCAGCGAAGCGTCTTCATCCATTGAGTCGTAAGCGACAAGAAGTGAGCGTTGCGTCTGAATCGCAAACAGCGCCTTCTGTCTTACATCACCTTCAAGGCAACCGCCTGAAATAGCACCAACGCTCTTACCTGATTCAGTAATAAGCATTTTAGCGCCTGCACGGCGATACGACGACCCTTGCACTTTGACCAGTGTAGCCAGTGCAAACCGTTCCCCACTGTCAGATGCAGCCTGTGCGGCACAAAGAATGTCGCTCAGTTCTTTCATTCCAGTTCAGCTTGACTCGTTTCAAGAAAACATTTGAAGGCAACACAACATAAAGCATGCAGAAACACGGCAACTGATTATGCAACCGTTTCTCGCAAAGAGCGCAAGCGAAAGATAAAAATTGTTGTGTGGAGATGATGCTTCAGAACGCTTGAATGAACTCCAAGCGAACGCTACGGTCAAGTGCTGAGAGAGAACGGAAATTGTTGTTGAGGTTGCTAAGGTTAAACTCCAGCGTGAAACCAGCGCCGAGCGACCAGCGCAATCCGATATCGAGAAACCCGCTGCCGCGACCGAACGTCTCGCTGCGGTCGTCGTTCAAGGCAAAGTCGTATTGCACATAAAATGTGAAGTCAGTTCCGATGGTTTTTTCCAGTCCGATGTAAAAGTTGGCGTTGCCGTCGTCGCTGGCTTCCAAGATGCTGTAGTTTAAGCCACTGTGCAAGGTGAGGTAGCCGAGAAACTCAAAATTTTTTGAGGCGGCAAGGAAAAAGCCGGGCGACTTGCGCTCGTAGCGACTCAGGCTGTCAATAAAGCGGCCGCGCCCTTGCGACTCGAAGCCAACAGTGAGGGCAGGCAGAGTGAGTTCTTCGTCTAAGATACGATAGCGCACCATTGCACCGGGCAAGCGATTCCAGCTTGGCGACCCAGAGCCAATAAGGTTTCCAGCTCCGTAAGAAAGTCCTAACGAAAATCGGTCGCTAATGCCGACGCTTGCCCCAATCATTGCACCGCCGCCGGCATAGAACCAGCCTTCAATAGCAAACGTGCCGCGCTTCAAAGTACCAGCGGTCGGAAGGTTAAAAAGGTAGCGAGCTTCTTGTGTGGCATTGCTGCCTGCAGAGCCTTGTGCAAAAAGCAGAGCAGGCGTGCTGAGAAGCAGAAAGCAGATGAGTTTCATTGGCAATAGTGATGCAGTTTATTGTGCTGCGGTGTGAAAGCAAAAAATGTAATGCTGAGAAAACTGAGGCGGCAAAGCTCGAGTGTCAAAGGCGGATAAAACGATTTTCGTAGCTGCCATCGTCATAGATGGTAATTGCGTTAAACTTACTTCCACTGCGGCGCACGGAGCCAGAATTAATAAAGTGAATGCCATCAATGCGATACTCTTCAGCTTTGTGGTAGTGTCCGTGCAGAGCAAGTCGCACGCCAATGTTCTTTAGCGTTTTGAGAAATGCCTCACGCTCAATGAGTTCCATTGACCAGATGAAGGCTTTATCGGCTGCATTTTGCGGTTCATAGATTTTGTAGGCATGGTGAAAGAGGGCAATCGTGAATTTGTCTTTGAGTGCAGCGCGCACTTCCGCTTGCTCAATTGCGCATCGCTCTTCGGCGTGAATGTAGCCGCGTGAGCCAGAGGGATTGATTTTAAGCGACCACTCCAGCACACTGTTGAAAGCAACCAGCGCAACACCATGCGGCCGATTTTGGAAAATTTTCACAAATGGAAATGAAAGTGACTCATCAGGCTTATCTGTGATGGTTTCTCGAAAAATTTCGCAGAATTCGTGCAGTTTCTGGTGGTAGCGGATACCAGTGGATTCAAGCGCGCGCAGGGCTGTATCACGCAGCCCGATGATACCATTCATTTCATATTTGCCAAAAATGTCATGATTGCCCGGTATGATGGTGACATGTTCCCAACTCAGCACGCCATTTTTTTCCAAAATCTCACGCAAGTGCCATAAATCTTGAAAATTGACGACATCGACAATATCGCCTGTCATGACCAAGTGGTCAAAGCCGCTGTCAAAGATTTTCTTTATCAAGCTATCAATTTCAGACAGGCAATCTGGGTTCGTATCGCTATCGAGGTGAAGGTCTGAGATATGAGCAATTTTCATTAGTGCCGAAACAAGGTTTGCACACAAATTTCGGACTTTGAAAAGTGATAAAAAAATCTCTCTTTTGTGAAAAAAGAAAAAGGCACACTCAGCCAGTTTGCTGGATTCTGCGAATGTGCCGCACCAACCAAAAATGAACCACTCGCAGTATGTCCAACACATCTGCTCTGCTCAACGAAGCATCGGTTTTATCAACATCTGAACTTGCTGAGAAGCTAAAAGCGCTCTCACGCAATCTTTGGTGGTCGTGGAACTTGGAGGCGCAGCATATCTTTGAGCGACTGTCGCCGCGTCTCTGGTCAAAGTATAACCACAACCCCGCCGAAGTGATGATGAATGTCTCGGAACAGGAGCTAAAGGCGCGTTTAGGCGATGCGGTGTTTCGGGCTGAAGTAACTAATGTGCTCTCGCAGTTTGAAAGCTACCTAAATGACCCCAACACTTGGGCAGCTGCAAATGCGCCCGAATTTGCCAAACAACCTGTGGCGTATTTCAGCGCCGAGTTTGGCTTGCATGAAAGCCTGCCGATTTACTCAGGTGGCTTAGGCGTGTTAGCTGGCGACCACATCAAATCAGCAAGCGACTTAGGCTTGAACTTTGTCGGGGTCAGCCTTTTCTACCGTGAAGGCTACTTCCAGCAGCGGCTTTCACCCGACGGATGGCAGCAGGAAAACTATCCGCTCTACCGCCCTGAATACCTGCCGATGGAGCTGGTGCGCGACGATAAGGGAGAGCCAATTGTGATATCAGTAGAATTAGGACATAGCTTGGTCTATGTGCAAGGCTGGGCGGTGAAGGTAGGACGCGCCACGCTGTATCTTCTGGACACAAACTTGGAAAAAAACGACTCGCATTATCGTGACATCACCAGCCGTGTCTATGGCGGCGATGCCACCACACGCATCAATCAAGAAATCATTTTGGGCATCGGCGGTGTGCGCTTTCTGCATCGGCTTGGTCTAATGCCGCGTGTCTATCATATGAATGAAGGGCATTCTGCGTTTCTGACGCTGGAGCTATTGCGTCTGGAGCTGGCAGCAGGTAAGTCGCTGCAAAATGCCATAGAGGCAGTGCGCGCACAGTGCGTCTTTACCACCCATACACCTGTGCCAGCTGGACACGACCGCTTCTCAGCCGACCTAATGGATTATGCGCTGGGCAAATTCCTTAAAACAATGCCGCTTTCACTGGACGAACTGATGACACTCGGACGCGAGCAGGCAGATGAGCCAAATGCACCCTTCACCATGACCGTGCTTTGCCTTAGAATGTCGCGTGCAGCAAATGGAGTCTCTGAGCTACACGGAGAAGTCTCGCGCAAGATGTGGAAAGCGCTCTACGGAGGTAAGCCTGAACAAGTCCCAATTGGACATATCACCAATGGCATTCACACGCATAGCTGGCTCAATCATACCACCTATTCGTTTTGGGCGCGTTTCCACAACGGCGACCGAGAGTTCTACACCGACCCTGTGAAACTGGCTGAGATAGTCGACCGCATTCCAGATGAGGAGCTTTGGGCACTACGCTACTTGCTTCGCCGAGAAATGATTGAGTTTGTCCGCCAGCGCTTAGAAGAGCAAAACCTGCGGCACGGCTTTGAAATGGGAATTATGTATTTGCATCTTCTCTCTGCCGATGTGCTCACCATTGGCTTTGCTCGACGATTTGCAACTTACAAACGTGCCCCGCTAATTTTCAGTAATCTTGAGCGAATTGCGCGCCTGATTAACGACCCCAAACGGCCGCTGCAAATTATCTTTGCTGGCAAAGCTCACCCACGCGACAATGGCGGCAAAAAGTTCATTCAAGAAATTTATCACATTACCCGAATGCCACAGTTCATTGGCAAGGTCATTTTCCTCGAGAACTACGATATGAACATCACGCGCCACCTAATTTCAGGCTCAGATATCTGGCTCAATACCCCGCTCCGTCCGCTCGAAGCCAGCGGCACCTCAGGGCAAAAAATCGTCGGACATGGCGGCATTAATTTCAGCATCCTCGATGGCTGGTGGCGTGAAGCCTACAACGGCAAAAACGGCTTTGCAATCGGCAAAGATGAATCCAAGCTCCCACAAGAGGAGCAAGACAAATTTGATGCAGAGTCACTGTATGATGTGCTGGAACATCAAATTGTGCCCGAGTTTTACGATGAGCGCACAAACGGCATTCCAACAAAGTGGATTGCGCGCATTCGTGAATCAATCAAAACGCTGATGCCCGTCTACAACACCCACCGAATGGTGCGCGAGTATATTGAGAAGTATTACAAGACGGACTGAGAATAGCTTCAATGTCCACTGGCTCCCCTAGGAAAGGTTTTTGATACGCACGAAAGGCGTTGAGCGGTTTTAAGTGTTGCGTGGCGGCAATCGGCCGCGCCTGTAGCCCTGCTCCTCTTCAAAGAGAGGAGCACAGTTCTGATAAAATTGAGAAAGGGGGCTATGACACAGGCATTTCCCAAAAGTGTTCGGAGAGATACTTCATTCCGCCATCGCAGAGAATGCAGACAATCGTAGCAGGCTCACCTTGCTCTGAGAGTTGCTTGGCGACTTTCAGTGAAGCATAGACATTTGCAGCAGCGGAAATACCAACCAGTAAGCCTTCAGTTGCCGCTAAGCGCTTAGCGAATTCGTAAGCCGTCTCTGTTGAGACTTCCATAAATCTGTCAGGCACAGAGGGGTCATAAATTTTCGGCACCATTGCTGATTCCAGATGCTTAATGCCTTCAATGCCGTGCACCGCCACATCGGGCTGAACTGCGATGCACTCAATTGCAGGATTATATGCCTTGAGTCGGCGCGATGTACCAATAAAGCTGCCACTTGTGCCAATCGCTGCAATAAAGTGCGTGATGCGGCCACTGGTTTGTTCCCAAATCTCCACGCCTGTGCCGTGATAGTGCGAAAGCCAGTTGGCGTCGTTGCCGTATTGGTCTGCGTAGAAATACCGCTCGGGGTGCTTGGCATACAGCTCACGGGCTTTAAGAATGGCACCGTCGGACGACTCAGAAGCAGGGGTGTAGATAATATCAGCCCCATATGCTTGCAAAATGCGCTTGCGTTCAGGTGAAGCTGACTCGGGCACACACAGTTGAACCTTGTAGCCCTTAATGGCGCAAATCATTGCATAGGCGATACCTGTGTTGCCACTGGTGGCATCGAGCAAAATTTTGTCTTTGGTCAGAAGCCCTTGTGCTTCAGCCGTCTCAATAATGTTCAGAGCAGGGCGGTCTTTGACACTGCCGCCCGGGTTCATAAACTCACACTTGCCGTAAATCTCTACACTGTCGGGAATGCCCCACTGAGCGGGTAGTTTTTGCAGTCGCACAAGCGGCGTGTTGCCAATCAGTGACAGCACACTTTGGCGCGCCTTGCTAAGGTCAAACGAAAGGTCAAAGGAAGCTGGCATATCCGAGAAAAGTTTGAACTATTAGACTTTTTTGCAAAAACGACAATCCTTCTAATTCAGTTCAGAAAAGGGGACAGTGCGTGCGCTAACAGGGAAGTGCTGCAAAAGACGCTGTGGCATCGCACGACATAATTGCTTCATTTATACTTTGGCATTCACTAAATTTTGAGCTGAACTATTGCAGCGTCTATGACGGCAACGCTTCAACCCGCATCGCCCATTCGCATCGCCGCAATTGACTTAGGCACCAATTCTTTCCATATGATTATCGTGGAACTTTTGCCCGATATGAGTTTCACGATGATTGACCGCGCAAAAGAGATGATTCGCATTGGCTCAGGCAGCCTCGCAACCAGACAACTGAGCGAAGCAGCCATGGAACAAGGAATTGAAACGCTGCTACGCTTTCGGAAGCTGGCTGAGCAGCGCGGAGTGGATACCGACCACATTCTTGCCTTCGCAACCAGTGCCATCAGAGAAGCCAAAAATGGTCAAGAATTTATGGAGCGGGTGGCGACGCAGGTTGGGATTCGCACGCGCATCATTTCAGGCGAAGAAGAGGGGCGGCTAATTTACCTTGCAATTCGACGCGCCATCAACATTGGCAAGCGCAAAGCCTTGATGATAGATGTTGGGGGCGGCTCAGTAGAATTTATGGTGGGCGACGCGCAGCAGCTATACTTTGTAGAAAGCAAAAAATTAGGCGTCGCGCGCTTGCAGGAACGATTTGTAACCACCGACCCAATTAGCGACCGAGAGTTCAATGCACTGGAAGGCTACTTGGTAGAGGAGATTCGTCCCGTCGCCAAAGCAGCTAAAGCAATTGGATATGAGTTTGCAATTGCTTCGAGTGGCACCGCAGAAAATATCGCTGCAATGATTTTGCTCGAAGAGCAAGGTCTGGAGTTTGAAGCACTAAACGGCAGCCGATTTTCACGACGCGGTTTCCTAAAGCTCTATGAAAAATTGCTGGCAATGCGCTCAGTCGAGCGGCGAGATGTGCCAGGCTTAGACCCTCAACGGGCTGACCTCATTGTTCCCGGCTTGGTGCTCTTCGATGTCGTGATGCGCCTCTTTGACCTGAAAGAGATTATGATTTCCGAGTATGCATTGCGGGAAGGAATTGTCTTGGATTACTTAGCGCGCCGCTTTGAGCCGCAGCAGACCGAACTGGAAAGTCCTCGCTTGCGTAGTGTCTTAGAACTAGCACGCCGCTGCCAATGGGACGAAGCACGCTCACGCCATATTGCAAATCTGTCGCTTCAGCTCTTCGATCAGCTCCAACCGCTGCATGAGCTTGGCAAAACCGAGCGCGAGCTACTGGAGTATGCAGCGTATTTGCATAACATTGGCTACTTTATTTCCCCATCTGCGCACCACAAACACAGTCAGTATATCATTCAAAACGCAGGTCTGAAGGGCTTTACGCCCGAAGAAATTCAAGTAATGGCAAATGTGGCGCGCTACCACCGTAAGTCACCACCCAAAGCAGAGCATACAGCATTTCAGACGCTCTCACCTCGCAACAAGCACATCGTGCGCGTCTTAGCCAGTCTGTTGCGCGTAGCCAATGCACTTGACAGAGGGCATCGCCAAAATGTGAAGCAAGTCAAGGTAAAGATAGGTGCCAAAAAAATTGAGCTGCGTCTCCTTGCAACTGCAGACCCTGAGATTGAAATCTGGGCAGCAACGCAAATGGGCGATATGTTTGAAGCTGTCTTCAATCGCAAGCTGGTCATTACAGTAGATACAGAAATAGACTGAATGAGGCGGGTGGCAACAGCCATAGCCTCCTAACCTATTCAGATGCAGCCTTGGCTTGTAGCCTGATTTCTGCGATATAATTTTTGCTAACTTGCGCCGCCAACGCTAACCACGCACGCTATGAAAATCCTCATCGTCGATGACGAAGCTGATTTTGAGACGCTAATGCGAGAGCGCTTTCGCAAGGAACTGGAAGCGGGAGAGTATGAATTTCTCTTTGCGCAAAATGGACTGCAAGCCTTACAAAAGTTGCGTGAGCACCCCGATATACGCATTGTCCTAACTGACATTAATATGCCTGAAATGGATGGACTAACGCTTCTGTCGAAAATTGCGCCCCACAATCCCCTGCTGCGGGTCATCGTCATTTCCGCTTACGGCGATATGAAAAACATTCGCACGGCCATGAATCAAGGCGCTGTGGACTTTATCACCAAGCCAGTGGATTTCCGAGACCTCAAGGCAACGGTGGAAAAAGTCGCCTTGCAGGTCAATGCAATGCTGGAAGCGTGGAATAAAAATGCAGAGCTGGCGGAAGCCAATCGTGTGCTCAGTGAAGCCAATAAGCTCAAAACTGAACTACTGGGAATTGCAGCGCATGACCTGCGCAACCCTGTCCAATCTATTCTGGGATTTGCAGAACTCATCAAGGAAATGGCAAAGCAAAATGCAGGTCTGGTGCAAGCGGCCGATTTGCAGAAAATTGAACATTGGTCGCAGCGGATTATTCAGTCTTCTCAGCGAATGCTGGGCTTAATTAAAGACTTGTTGGACATGGCTGCCTTAGAAGAAGGACAGATGCGCTTGCGGTTAGCAACACACGATGTCAGTCAAATTGTCTCGTCAGTAGTGGCGCAAAATCAACCGCTGGCAAGGCAGAAGGCACAAACGATTGAGCTGTCGCTTCAGGCAGACTGCTACGTGAAGGCCGATTCGATGCGCCTCTATGAGGTTGTAGATAACCTACTCTCCAATGCGATAAAATACTCCCCAAAGGGCAAAACAATTTGGGTCAGCGTGAAGCAGCATCTGAGAACTGATAGCACTGTGCCTAATTGTGTGCGGATTTCTGTTCGAGATGAAGGACAGGGCTTAACGGAGGACGACAAAAAGCGACTCTTTGGCAAGTTTCAACGACTGTCTGCGGTGCCAACAAACGGCGAGTGCTCAACAGGGCTGGGACTTGCAATCGTCAAGCGAGTGGTTGAACTGCATGGCGGTAAGGTTTGGGCAGAGTCGGAAGGAAAAAATAAAGGCTCGACGTTTTTTGTCGAACTACCCGCATGCGCCTCATAGTGCTTGCCGGTGCTGAAGGTGTCATGTTGTGCTCAAAGCAGTATGCACTTAGCTATTGTCGCCACGTGAAGAATCTGCAATCGGGAGGGCAAGGCCACGTTTCTTTGCTTGCTTATTGCGATACATGGCCGCATCAGCCAGCTCAATGAGATTGTCGTATCCGCTTTCAGAGCTACTGCTCACGCCAATGGAGAGAGAAAGCTCACATGGGAATTGACCTTTTTTGTTAAACGATTCCAGCGCTTGCTGAATGCGCTCAAAAGTAGCCTGAGCTTGGCCCTTGTCTGTCTCTGGCATCACTACAATAAATTCATCGCCCCCGTAGCGACCGATAATGTCGGAGGCTCGCAACTGCTGCTTGAGTAAGTCGCTAATGCAAACCAGCGCGAAGTCACCCATTTTGTGTCCATATCGGTCATTGATGTCTTTGAATTTATCTAAGTCAATCATTGCGACAGAGATGGGGCGCTTGTAGCGCTTAGCGCTGTGAATTTCGTGCTCGAAAAGTTCCGTAAATCGATGCCGATTGTAGACACCTGTAAGAAAGTCCTTGTTAGCGCGCTCTTCCAATTGTTGCTGAAGCTGGAGATTAAGCATCTCAAACTTATGCTTCTCCATAACTTGGTCGAGCGTAATATGCAAGGCTTTGTAGTATTCACCCGTCTTGATGACGTAATCTTTTGCACCAGCTTTCATGAGTTCCACCGCAACCGCTTCTGAGCCTAAGCCAGTGATGACCACAACAGGAATAAAGCGGCTAATGCTCTGAATCCGTCGCAAAATATCTAGTCCCGTCTGGTCAGGCAGGTTGTAGTCCAGTAAGACGATATCAAAGCGAGAGGGATTTTCCCGAATCCACTCTACACCTTGCTCCCCTGATGCAGCAATTTCAACTTGATAGCGACCCTTGGCTTGCAGATGACTTTTGACCAAGAAACTGTGGTCAGGGTTATCTTCAATGAGGAGGACTTTGTAGGTCTCCGAGTTCATCATCATAATGAAATTGCGAATGGATTCATATCGAGATAACGCCATAACAACTCCCAAAGCTGCCTAAATAGGCTTGGAGATTCTAAGAAAAATCACAAAGATTACCTAAGCGACCAAGCACACGGTGAAAGGAACGCTGCCAGCCTCTTAGCCGCTAGCTCAACGAATTGAGTGATGTTAGGGTTATCTCTTTGGGGTGAAGTTAAGAAGTTTTTTGAGAAATAAAGAAAGCCTGCGCAGGCGCTGGGCAAGTCAATTTTTGACACAATCTTTTGTAGATTTTTTGCATAAACCTGAAAGGCTATGAGCGAACTGGTGATTGCGGGCAAGTCGTTCCGCTCGCGTTTGCTAGTCGGAACGGCAAGGTATCCGAACCCGCAGACAATGTTAGCCGCAATTGAAGCAAGCGGCGCAGAAGTTGTTACGGTCGCCGTGCGTCGTGTGAATGTGCACGACACAGCAGGTGAAAACATTTTGCGATACCTTGAAGAAAAAAATCTTTTTTTCTTGCCCAATACCGCAGGCTGTTACACTGCCAAAGATGCAGTGCTAACGGCAAAACTGGCACGCGAGGCACTGGGCACCAACTGGATTAAGCTTGAGGTGATTGGTGATGATGAAACGCTTTTTCCCGATGTGGTGGAGTTGCTGAAAGCTGCAGAGCAGTTGCTAAACGATGGCTTTATCGTAATGGCATACACGAATGATGACCCCGTGACATGCAAAAAGCTCTACAACTTGGGCTGCCATGCGATTATGCCCTTAGCCTCGCCAATTGGGTCAGGAATGGGCATACGCAATCCATACAACCTGCAAATTATTCGTGAGCTTTTGCCCGATGTGCCGCTAATCATTGATGCAGGAATTGGCACGGCGTCTGATGCCGCCATCGCAATGGAACTGGGCTACGACGGCGTCTTGCTGAATACGGCGATTTCACAAGCTCAGCACCCTGTTCAAATGGCAGAAGCCATGAAGTTAGCCGTTCAAGCTGGACGACTAGCGTTTGAAGCAGGGCGAATTCCAAGAAAGCTCTATGCGACAGCGTCAAGTCCACTGGAAGGCGTAATTGGGCAATGAAAGCTGTAGGCGGGATGCTACCCAAGCTGCTGTGTATTACTGACCGCAGGGTTACACCAAAGCCCTTAGCCGAACAAATTGAGGTGCTTTGCGCAGCGGGGGTGCAGCTTGTGCAAGTGCGGGAAAAAGAGCTGAGGGACCGAGCACTCTACCACCTTGCTACCACACTACGCACCACCACAGCACGCTACGGCGCAAAGCTGCTCATCAATGACCGTGTAGACATTGCGCTTGCGGTTGAAGCCGATGGAGTTGTGCTGCCCGAATTAGGACTGCCCGTGCAAGTCGCAAGAAAAATCAAGCCTGAGTGGATAATCGGCCGCAGCGTGCATACCGTAAGGGGAGCAAAAGAAGCAGAAGACAGCGGTGTAGATTTTATCATCTTCGGTCACATCTTTGAGACGCACTCTAAGCCACTGGCGGCACCCAAAGGGTTAGATGCACTGAGAGAAGTGGTCGAAAGTGTCTCTGTGCCTGTGTTTGCAGTGGGCGGTATAACGCCAGAGCGAGCAAAGTTATGTTGGCAAGCAGGGGCGTTTGGCGTGGCGACGATTTCAAGCTTGATGCAAGCGCAGTGTCCGCAGGCCGTCATGCAAGCCTTTTGGACGGCAATGAAGACCGCAAACAGGCAAACGAATTGATACAACACTCGAGAATGAACCAAACCGAAAAACACCCAATTTCGGGCGTATGTGTCATTACCGACACAGTGGTGCAATCGTGCTGGACACATTTGCAGTTAGCAGAGCTGGCTATGCGTGGAGGCGCACGCTTGATTCAACTGCGCGACAAAACACTGCCAACAAGAGAGCTGTTTGCGATTGCCGTTGCGTTACGCACACTAACGCTAGCGTTTGGTGCACGCTTGATTATCAACGACCGAGTGGATATTGCGTTGGCAGCTGATGCCGATGGCGTGCATCTTGGACAAACAGATTTGCCAATTCCAGCCGCACGCAAAATTTTGGGTGAGGGCAAGCTCATTGGCGGCACTGCTTCTACACTGGAAGAGGCTGTAGCCGTCGAAAAAGACGGCGCAGATTACATCGGGTTTGGGCATATTTTCCCAACAACCAGCAAAGAGAAGCCATCGCCACCCAAGGGCTTAGAGATGCTGCGTCAAGTTGTAAGGGCAGTGCGAATTCCTGTCATTGCGATTGGGGGCATTACAGCAGAGAACGCAAGAGAGGTGATAAAAGCAGGAGCAGCTGGTATTGCCGTAATTTCAGCCGTAGCCAAAGCCGCTTCACCCGAAGCAGCAACAAAAGAACTGGTCAGGCTGTTTGAGCTAAACCAAGAGCAAAACGCTTTGAAGATAGCAGAGCTACCTCAAAAGCGCTGAACAATAATGTGAGCGGTTTAGCCCTCGTGTTCTTCAAGGTTAGACTCCATTCAGTCGAGAGAAACTGCAAGTTTGGCAAAAGCTCGTGCAGCCTTTGTGTTCTTTGGAGGGAGGCGTAACTTTGCGCCAGTATGGTATCACAAAATAGCTTGTAGAGCAATGAAACTTTCTTGAGTGGAAAAGCCCGAAAAAATTGATTCTGAATTTGGGTAACACTGTGTAATGAACCTAATCGTTGAAAAAACGCTCTCTGCGTTTCGTTCCCCTTTTGCAATCAAGCTCTCTATTCTCCTTGCATCGCTGGTGGCAGCAATTGTGCTACTTGACAAGGTAATTATGCCGCTCTATGTCAAGGGAGGAGAGATTGTGTCCGTGCCGAATGTTGCAGGTAAGTCGTTTGAAGAAGCAGAGCGTATTCTAAGAGAAGCAGGACTGGTGGCCAAACAAGGCTATGAGCTGTATGACCCCAAGAAAAAACTGGGCACAGTGCTGTCGCAAAATCCATTGCCTAATTCCAAAGTCAAAGCGGGGCGGAGCGTATATCTCTCCATTAACACAGCGCGACGAGAAAATATCCCAATGCCCGACTTCAAAGGCAGAACGCTGACCGATGCAAAACTGACCTTAGAGCGCTTGAACCTAAGGTTAGGCAGAGTAGAGACCGTGCCTGTTACAAAAAAAGAAGAAGATGGGGTCATTTTATCGCAGAGCATTGCACCGGGTACCAGCGTGAGCGGCGAAAGTGTCATTAGCTTCAAAGTAGGGCAATTACCAGCAGAAAACGGTGTGCAGCACAGCGTAGTGCCTGACGTAGTGCAGAAAACCCTAAGTGAAGCCGAAGCAATGATTGTAACAGCAGGCTTTACAATCGGCACCATTCGATACCGTTACTCAGTCTCGCTTGTGCCAAATACAGTCATCTCGCAATCACCAAAAGCGAGTGAGCTGGCACCATTAGGCAAGCCAGTAGATTTGCTGGTTACGACCAACGACAAAGAGAAGGAAAAAGAGAATGTGCCTGTAGAAGCAGATGAAGATACAAGCGGTGCACCATAATCCATCAAATAGCTGAGAGTCCCCAAACTTTGCAAAGCGAATACGAGCAGAGGACGCCGTAGGGCGTCCTCCACTTGCTCAAGAAGTTTGTCTTCAATGCAACAAAGCCCCGCTGATTATCTATCCGTCAGAAGTGTCAAGCCGAATGCGGCAGGTGAGCCGACACGGGTGCTGTCAACTGTGCCGCGTGCCATCACTGTAAAGACGCGCCGGCTACCAATCGCCACATTGGTCAAGCGACCCAGTGTATCAGCGGCACCAGCACGCAGCACGAAAATGTTGTAAGTGCCCGCATCAACTTGTGCAATGTCGGAGACGGTGCGTGGTGCGATATTAGAAAAGAGCGTGGTAGCAGCTGCACCAACCCGTTGCGCCACAACATTGACGCTAACAGGGGTAGCAGAAAGCGACATATGTGCTACACGTAGCCCAGCACGACCCGCACGAATAGCGTTAGCAAAGTTCACCGTGTCCAAAATGTCGGTCAAAATTTTGTCATCGCTAATCACTACGGAAAGCGGAGCAGCATTGCCAACCACAAAGTAAGTCTTTGCGCCGTCTCTGGGAAATTCATCTGTCGCATCAATGACAGGCTGCACATTGTTGGTAGGGGTCGCACGCGGCGTCGCAGGAAAGATGCGAATGCGCGTCGGACCGGCACTGACAGGAAAGAAGGCAGAAGCACTCGGAAATGAAATCGTCGCAGGCGTAGCTGTAGGAGAGGTCGCACCCAAGAGCGCAAAGGTCGTATCGTTGAAGCGATTATTGTTTAAGAGTACATTGACGGCAGGAGCATTCGGTGCAGCATGCACAAACCGCACGGCTGTAAGGGGTGGCAGCTCGTATTCGGTAGCCTTGATTCGGCAAGCAGCCGACCACAGTGCGAGACTCGCTATGGTAAGGAACGCTATGAAGATGTTTTTTCTATGCATTTGTATGTATCAAATCGTTTGGGTTAGCGAAAGCCGCTCGCTTAGAAGCCCGAGAACGGAGAGATGCGAGCGATGTTTCTTGCAATCACCTCATTCATATCGGTTTGAATGGTCACAATCGTAAAGGTGCCAGAAGTCGTTACTGTATAAGTGTTAAGCGCAGCATTGCCCGGTGGAATCCACTCTGGCACAGTAACCAGTGTGCCCGGTGAGCCAAGCGGCATATTCGGATTGGTTTGTGTCTGTCGCTCTGGCACAGGGAAGCGAATGCCAAGATCGCTCATTCGCCGTGATTCCAAAAAGAAGATTTCTTGACGCAGAAGGTAAAGCGTGCGCACCATGGCTTGTCGGTCATTCGGCAAGGCATTGATGTCCGCCTCTGTGAGACTGGTGCCAGAGATAAGCGGAATAGGCACAGGCGGTGCACCTGAGCCGCGACGCAACACGAGCGAAGCCGCATAGACGGAGTCCGCATTTGTGGTAAGCCTTGCGCTGGGGCTTGGCAGCACCAGCACACGAGAAGGTAGGTTTCCAGGACCTGGGAAAGTTGCGGCTTGTGTTAGCACTGTCAAAGCAGGACCAGCTGGGCTTGCAATTCGACGTTCGTTCTGGTCAGCAAACAGTGTAGTAGGTCGGCTTCTGGCTAAGCGCACGGCTTCTCGCATCTGGCTGCGAGCTTCGGCAAGATTGTTGTCAGAGAGCGCAATCTCTGCCAAAATCAAGTGACATTCTTCGGTTTTTAGCACGGGCAGAAAGTCTTCACCTTGGAGGCTGGCAGACTTGGGGTCAAGAAACTCCAAGCGTGGAAGGGGCTGAAAATTGTTGTCTGTGCGCCGAAGGGTATGAGCCGTGATGTCTGGCACAGGACCATTGGTGACATCGGGACGGATGTAATAGACGTAATTCGGACGGCGTGCCAGTGCCAGTTCAGCATTGCGGCGGGCTTCGGCCTTGTTGCCCAGCATTCGATGCACACGTGCCAAAGCCAGCAGGATATTCATTCGAATATCACCCAAGCCATCGCTGCGGTTATCGACAGCAGTAGAGGGCGGTGCACTTGCGGCAAAATTTTGTGCCTCTTGCAGCTTTTGTAGCGCAAATTGAAAAACTTCGCGTGAGGATTTCGGCTGCCCTCTGTCTTCAATTGGGAAGTGACTCCAGTTTTCAGCTAAGAGAATGAGTGCCATCGCTTGCAGGAAGCGAATTTCAGCGCGCTGAAGGTCAGTCGCTTGCTTGTCGTTAGGCAAAATGTCACGGAAAGCAAACTCAGCTATGGCATTGACACGCAGGAGATTAAAGTAGGCTGCACCGCCGCTCAGCGTAAGGTCAGTGCCAGTAATCAGAGACGGGGTATCCAGAAGTTGCGAAACAAACGAAGTGGCATTGGTATAGTTATCCGATGCCAGCTCCGTTAGCGTGCCTAATGCACCATAGCCAATAGTAAAGGTTCGGCGCAAGCCTGTAAGAATACCCCGTGCCGAGTTGTCAGGGTTGGCTTTGAGGTTGTCTTCCGTGACGTTGTAGTTCTGCACCCGAGTAGGGTCAAAAAGGTTGCCCGGGCGGCAGGATAAGGTCGCTGCCGACAGACCTACGACGAGCACAAAAGAGTAAGCCGTCCATTTTGAGAGATGCCTAAAAAGATGCAGTATAGCTTTCATGTCTCTTTTGCAAGTTAAAGTTTTGGGTTGCATTCATTCCAAGTGCGCGTAGCCAAGCGCCTTGCTTAGAGATTGACATCAATGCCAATTCGGAATTGGCGTGGGTTGCTGATTGTGCCGCCCACAATACCGCCTACATTAAGCCCACGTCCCTCACGGATAAATTGCGTCTCTGGGTCAACTTCAGGGTGTGCCATAATGACCAGCGGATTTCGCACCGACGCCGAAAGCGTGATGCCTGAGAAGAGATTACCAAAGAGTGCGCGAGGCACACGGTAACGAATGCTGATTTCTCGGAACTTGACCCAGCTACCATCAACCAGAAGGCTCACAGATTGTGGGTCGCGTGGGTAGATCGCATTGTTGGTAAGTGGGTTGCGGATGAGTGATTCGCCAATTTCAGGATAAACTGGATAGGTCGTTTCGCCAGAGCCAGCCTCGACCACGCGGAAGCCAAAGGCGTTCACTTGGCGACGAGCACGCCATTGATTGAGCAGCTGCGCACCTAAGGCATACTCAACCAGCGCACTGACACTCAGGTCACGGAAAATGGTCATATCAAGACCAAACGCACCAAAGCTGGAAGGCACCGGCGAGCCACGCAAATCCAAATCGAAGCTACCGCGCCAAACGCCATCTGGGTCAGGACGAGGCACATTGACGCGAAGCACTCCGATTGGGTAGCCTTGTTCAGCACGCGTCTGCGCATATGCGAACCCACCAACCGCAAATGGTGCAGAGCCACCAAGGTCAGTAAGACGGTTGTAAAGGGTGGCGTAAGATGCACGCACACTGAGGTCAAAGTTCTGCTCACGAATCACATTGGCTTTGACAGAGAGTTCAATGCCAGCGTTTTCAATTTTGCCGACATTGGTCTGCTGTGCAGCAATAAAACCAGATGCAGGGTCTTGGAAGACCGAGAAGAATGAATTGGTGGTCTCTTGGCGATACCAGTTGAACTCAACGGACACGCGGTCTTGCAGAAGCGACAGCTCCGTGCCAAACTCAAGCGAAGTGGTAATCGCAGGCTTCAGCTCACGGTTGCCAAAATTTGCATATGTGATGGTAACATCGCCCAGATATGGGTTAATGGCAAAGGTGCGGTCACGTAGAAAAGGTGGTGGAAATTCGCCCGCGCTGCCGAAAGAGCCTCTGAGCTTGACGCTCGTGAGAAATTCCCGCAGCACATCAGGATAGAAGGCTTCTTCTGAGACATTCCACGCAATGCCGATTTTCGGATAAGGCAAGTAAGTGATGTCTTGACCAAAGGCAGTGCTTCCATCAATGCGCAAGCCTAAGTCAATGAAGATGCGATCGTTTATGCCAATGATAGGGTTGATAAACACGCCACCCGTAAATAGCTCAGAGATAATTTCGCTAGCAGTGATAACTGCGGCGTTGTCAAAATCGCGTGTGCCCGGCGCAATTTGAGAACCTTGCGCCGACACCTCGCGCGTCTCTTGCCTAAAGCCCTGAAAACCAAATGCAACTTGTGCACTAATCGGTCCTAATTCAGGTAGCTTGTAGTTGCCTGTGTATGCCAGCGTGATTTGCGTAAAGTCGCGTGAGCTGCGACTAATAGAGCCGAGTGGGCCGAAAGCCTCACCGGGATTGACAGGGATAATGTCGCGTGCTTCATTGTAGCGGTAATCTACGCCAACTGTGAAGCGATTTGTAAACTCCCTAAAAGGAGCATAGTTAAAGTTCAGCGTGGTGATAGAGCGTGTAACTTGCTCGGAGAAGTCTGGAATGAGCCACTGCTGAAAGAGACTATCTTGCACAAAGCGTAAGCGTTGCGGGGTGCTCACATCTAAGCCACGCACAACGCCGAGCACATATGGATCCAAGCGCGCTTCGGTTTCAATGGAGTTGTAAGCATTGAAGGCGTTGTTAAGCAAGAGGCTGCCAAATTGTGTGCGAGTGAGGCTTGTAGAAATCTCCACATCTGCCTTGTCAGAGGCAATCGCTTTCAAGCCAGCGGCAACATTGAAAGCTCGGTCAGGCACGCGGTCGCCAGTCACAATGCCACGTGAGTCTTGCAACTTCCCATTGATGTTGTAGCTGAGGGCTTCACTGCCACCAGTGACACCCAAGCGATACTGCTGGAAGAAGGCATTTTGGTAATAAGCCTCCCGCAGGTAATCAGTGTAGAGCCAACGCAACTCAGGCGTATCAGCGCCTGCGACAATACCTACGTTCCACTTGGCTTCGCCCGCAGCGCCTTTCTTGGTGAAGATTTGAATGACACCGTTTGCCCCATCGGAGCCATAGAGAGTAGAAGCGGCACCGCCTTTGATGATTTCAATACGCTCAATGTTGTCACCGACAAGCAAGTCTGCCAAGGCAGAGCTAACCTGTCCGCCCCGACCAAATGCACCAGCAAAGTTGTCCCCGTTGTCAACGCGCACGCCATCGACATAAATCACAGGGTTAGTGCTGTTCAAGGCACTCTTCACGCCGCGTGTCTGGATGCGTGCACCGACGCCCGGCACGCCCGAAGGCAGCTGAGCCGTCAGTCCTGGCACATTGCCTTGAAGAAGCTGGTCAATAGACTTGGTCGGCGAGCCAGTGATTCTGTCTGAGCTGATAAATTCGACAGCGGTTGTTAGCTTTCGCTTCTCTGTGGCAACGCCTTGTCCTGTAACCACAAGCTCGTCAGCTTGCACCGCAGAGGGAACAAGCTCGAAGTCCACTTGGGCACTTGCACCAGCCGACACAGTTACATTCTTTGAGACACTGCGATATCCGACATAGCGTGCAACCAGCACATATTCGCCGGGCTGCAGACGGCGTAAGGTGTATTGACCGTCAATGTTTGTGGCGGCGCCAATTTTGGTATCACGTATAAAAACCTGCGCGCCGACAAGCGGCTCTTTGGTAAATGCATCAATGACTTTACCTTTAATTTCGCCAGTTGTCGTTTGCGCTGACGCCATCTGTGCAAACATCAAGGTAAGTAAGCTTGTCAAAAAGAGACTTGCTATTCGTAAGGCGGCGTGCTTCATTGGTTTTGCTCCTTTGCTGCTTAAAGTTGATTAAAGTTTAGCGCCCGTTGCAACCTAAGCCAAACCTTAAGGCGCCTTAAAAATTTAGGCTTGGCAAAACATCTCTGAATTTTAACCACAGGCTTTGAAAAAAGCAAGTGCGCTGCTCAAAGTGTTGAGCCTTCTTAGCAGTGTGAGCAAAAAAGAAGGACTGACACGACACAAGCCAAGCGCGAGGTAAAAGCCTATGCTGCTAGTTGCTTGAAGAGGTGAAAAAAGTGTGGTAAAGTAAAAAGTGCCCCTCTTCGAGTGTGAAAGAGGGGCACAATGGGTGGCGCTAATCTAACGAGACGACATTGTAGCCCCACATAATATCGTTGTAGTCGACATACAGTTGAAGGCGACCGCCTTGAGAATGCAATTGAACAAGGCGAACTCGACAATTCAAGCCTTTTTTGTCAACACAGTATAGTGACAAGGTCTCATCACCATCACTGTCGTGGCTGGTACCTTCGTTACGCGCAATGTTATACACTTGCGTATCCTTCGAGAAGATGGTGATTCTGGCTTTGTCAAGGTCAATTGTGATTAGGAGACCAGAGTCTTCCCAATCGCTCCATCGACTCCAAGTGTCCCCATTTTTAACCTTATAGGAAAAGCCCGTTGATTTTAGCTTGTAGACTTGTGCAACGGAAGGGGTGCTAAATGCAAAAAGGGCGAAGGCAACAAAGAGAGCGATAGTGGCGGTTTTCATAGTGGTTTCTCCATCATTGTTTAGAGTTGCAGAAGCAGTGTTTTACGGTATAAGCGTTAAGTGGCAGTGCGTCCGTCCTGAGCGTTGAGAGAGGTTTTGCGGTGCAAGCGACAGAGTTAAGCAGTATCAGGTGATGGAGCGCCTAAAAACGCTGAGAACACGGTGTGCCACATAGAGGCTTGCACTTGCAAGGGTGAAAGAGAAGTATGCGGCCATAGCAATGCAGGTTTTAAGTTATGTAAATTGAAGCACGCCAGCTTTTCAAAGAGGAGAGCCAAAAGCGCAGGACACTGGAGAACGAAGAAGTTGCGGCAGTGCTCCTGAGTAGGTTCTCAACACAAATGTAGTCAAGAAGGAGAAATTTCCAAAAGTCGAGCAGAGGTGGGACCAAAGCGTGAGCAAAGCAGGCAATAGAGAAAACAGGCCTAACTTGATGCAATTTAAGAGGTATGATTTCACTGCGAGAGGTGTCGCTGCAACTAGCAGGCAAGCAAATTTTTGAGCGTCTGTCGCTGGATGTAGGGCGTGGGGAGTTTCTTTACATCTTAGGGCCTAGCGGCGCAGGCAAAAGTTCACTGCTACGCTTGCTCTATATGGATATTTTCCCAAGCAGCGGCGAAGTCAAAGTCGGTGAGTTTTCCTCGCGCACCATTCGCAAGCGAGAGATTCCTTTTCTGAGGCGCAACTTGGGGATTGTGTTTCAGGAATTTCGGTTGCTAGAAGACCGTACGGTATATGAAAACGTAGCCTTCGTGCTGGAAGTAACAGGTGTTCGACCAAAAGAGATTCCAAAGAAGGTCAGTGATGCACTGGCAGAAGTCGGACTGAGTCAGAAGCGTCATGAAATGCCCCAAAATCTGTCGGGTGGCGAGCAGCAGCGCGTCGCCATTGCGCGCGCCATCGTGCGCGAACCATTTGTGCTCTTAGCCGATGAGCCGACTGGCAATTTAGACCCCGAAGTCTCGCTGGAAATTATGCAACTTCTTCGGCGCATTAGCTTCAAAGGAATTACAACCATTGTCGTAACGCATGACTATCACATCGCTGAAAAACTGCCAGCCAGAACGCTGTTTGTCAAAGACGGCAAAATTGAGGAAATCCATACTTTTCCGAAGGCAGCGCCGAAATAAACTGAGAACAACCTCGCCTGTGGAACTGCCCCGAATTCTCTGCTGAGAATTAAACCGCGCAGAAAGCAAGCGTGTCAATAGCGCTGATAGTGAACAAATTCGTGAGAGTCGATGCACACTAAAAAAGTAATAAGCAGGTTGGCACTGCTTGTGCTCAGTGCCGTTACGCTATGCTGCACTGCGCTGCCGACGGTATCTGAACGCAGTTCGTCTGGTGCACTGAGCGTTTCGCCGTATTACCGCACGACTCTAAAACTGCCATACCGAGAAGCTGGGCTTTCAGACCGAGAAGCGGCTGCCCATCTCTTAGATCGCTTTGCATTTGGTGCACGCCCAGGTGAAGTCGATGCAGTCGTACAAATGGGCGTGGAAAAGTGGTTGGAGCAGCAATTAGAGGCAAGGCAGAAAAGCACAAAGTTAGACGAAAAATTAGCCCAATTTCCTGCGCTCGCAATGAGCAATGCTGAGATTCTGAACACTTATCCTAACCCGGGGCTGCTCCTTGCCCAAGCTTACCGTGAAGGCTTGATTTCTCAAAGGGATACGGCAAATCGAGCTGAGCTGCGCCGAAAGATATTAGGGCTGTATCGCAAAGAGGGCGTGCGCCCGCAGCGAGAACTCTTGGACATATTGCGCACGCAAAAGATTCTGCGCGCCGTCTACAGCGAAAATCAGCTCGAGGAAGTGCTCACAGACTTTTGGTTCAATCACTTCAATGTGTCCATCACAGATAACAGAGCAAGGGCATTTGTGCTGAGCTACGAGCGTGATGCGATTCGACCCAATGCCTTAGGAAAGTTTCGCACACTCTTAGGCGCGACGGCTAAACACCCTGCTATGCTGCTCTACTTGGATAACGCGCAGTCAACTGCTGCAGAAGGCGCGTCCACGACACTTTCACAACAGATGCGGCAAAGCCCACTCTTTGCACATCGGCGGCAACGAGCGATGGTAGAACGAAAAGCAGAAATGAAAGCCATGCAAGACAAGCTGCCAGATGCTGTGCAGAGACGCTTCCCAAAACGTGGCATCAATGAAAACTATGCACGAGAGCTGATGGAACTCCACACGCTTGGTGTGGAAGGAGGGTACACGCAAAAAGACGTGGTGGAAGTGGCGCGTGCTTTTACGGGCTGGACAGTTGCGCCACGAGGTAAGCGTGCTGAACCGTTTCACACGCGTATTGAGCAAGCAAAAGCACTGGGTTTCCTCGAAGAAGGTGACTTCCTTTTCCGACCTGATATGCACGATGCGGGCGAAAAAGTGATTTTAGGCACAGTCTTCCCAGCAGGTGGTGGCAAAGAAGAAGGCGAAAGAGTGCTTGATATACTGGCGTCGCATCCCTCAACTGCTCGCTTTATCTCAACTAAGCTGGCAAGGCGGTTCGTTTCAGACTCGCCGCCCAAGTCGCTCATTGAGAAACTGACAAAGGCTTTTCTTGAAACTGATGGTGATATACGGGCAATGGTGCGCACGATGGCTGAATCACCAGAGTTTTGGAGCAAAGAAGCGCGCCGTGCAAAAATCAAATCCCCCTTTGAGCTGACGGTCAGTGCTTTGCGCGCAATCGGCGCAGAAGTCGAACACACACGCGACCTTGCACGGTGGATTGAACGGCAAGGACAACCTCTTTATGCCTGCCAAGCCCCAACAGGCTACCCCGACAGTGCAGCCGCATGGGTCAATGCAGGGGCACTGCTAAATCGAATGAATTTTGGCTTGCAATTAGCGTTAGGCAGAATTCAGGGCATCTCATTCGACCTCTTAGCACTCAATGGCTACCATGAGCCAGAATCGCTGGAGGACGCACTGCGGGCTTACGCTGCACGGCTTCTGCCAGAACGCGACCATAGTGAGACGATTCGGCGGCTTCTACCACTTTTGCAGCAGCCCGACTTTGCGGAACAACTCTCCAAGGTAGTGCCTAATATGCCCATGCCGCGCTTTGAGCGAAACGGTATGAAGTGGCGCGATGAAACCGTAGTTCAGGACTGGATAAGTGAGGAAACCGATGAGAGCCAGATCGCACCAGCGGAAAGCGGCGAAAACCGTCCAACAGCCAGTGCAGTAGCAAAAGTAGTGGGGCTCATCTTAGGCTCGCCTGAATTTCAACGGCGGTAGTTTGGGGAACAGCAAACTTGAGGGATATGCTGACACGAAGGGCATTTCTAAAAACGACAGGACTTGCCTTGCTATCAATTGGGTGGGATAGCACCCCGCTTTTTTTGAAGCGAGCTGTAGCAGCTGTCTCAAGCAGTATGCCGCGCAGGGTGCTGGTGACTATTTTCCAGCGCGGCGGAATGGATGGCGTGATGGCCGTGACACCCTACACGGATAGCTATGTGCAGCAACTGCGACCGCATCTGGCACTGGCACTGCCCGACAAGAGCAGTGATGCACTGCTGGATTTGGACGGGCGCTTCGGACTGCATCCAGCATTTCAACCGCTCTTGCCTTTTTTCAAGGAGCGGCAGTTAGCAATTGTGCACGGTGTCGGCTCGCCCAATCCTACTCGCTCACATTTTGACCAGCAAGATTATATGGAATCTGGCACGCCTGAAAGAAAAGGCACACCTGATGGTTGGCTGAATCGGCTTGCCAGAGAATTAAGCAAAGAAACCACACCATTTCGAGCAGTAGCGCTTACCCGAATACTGCCACGCGCGCTTTATGGTGCGGCACCTGCACTGGCAATTCCAAGCCTTGCTGAGTTTGGCTTAAACTTGCCCAGCGCAAAAGAAGTGGCTGCAGCAGCAGAAGTCGGCTTTGAGGCACTCTACGAGCAAACTTCTCAGCCACTTCTGCGCAGCACTGGCAAGGAGAGCTTTGAGGCGATGCAAATCCTGCAAAAGCTGGATATAAGGTCATATCGACCAGAATTTGGAGCCATCTATCCACGCACGCCGCTCGGCAAGAGCTTAGAGCAAATCGCACAGCTGATTAAAGCCGATGTTGGCGTAGAAATTGCATTTGCTGAATCAACAGGTTGGGATACGCACACGCAGCAAGGCACAGTGCGAGGACGCTTCGCCCAACAAGCACGCGACCTGTCACAGTCTATTGCAGCATTCTGGACAGACCTTCGGCGCTATCAAGACCGTATCACGCTGCTCACCATGACGGAGTTTGGGAGAACGCTCGCCGAAAATGGCTCTGGCGGCACAGACCACGGACGCGCTTCCTGCCTATTTGTGCTCTCAGCCTTAGCCGATGGCGGAAAAGTGCACGGCACAGTGCCAACACTTGCACCTGAAAACTTAGAAGATGGGCGCGACTTGCCCGTTACCACAGACTTTCGCTCTGTTTTTGCCGAAGTAGCAGGCACGGTGTTCGGCATAAAGGACGACACAAAGATTTTTCCAACTTGGACAGGCAAGCGAATACCGCTGATGAAAAGCTAAATGAGGCGACAACGGTAAAATATCGTGCAGTAAGGTGCATCAAGCAGCACTGCGCGCTGACTGACGGCAATTAGGAAAGAGAACTTAAACAACCACCTAAACCGAAAGACAATGAAACACTTAACTTGGAAATCGCTATGGCTGGCAGCCTGCATAGCCCTGAGCGTCGGAATAGAAGCAAAAGCACAAGAGCGCGGCAGTGAAAGGCCGTTGCTCCCACTCCTTCCTACACTTGAAGAATTGCGCACGCGCTTAAATCTCTCGCCTGAGCAAGAGGCAAAAATCAAAGCAATTTTGGAAGAAACCCGAGAAGCAATGCGAAAAGACAGAGAAGAAAGCGCAGGTGACCGCCGCATGGCATTAGGACGAATGCGAGAGAGGATTCAGACAATGGATGAGCGTGTGCAAGCAGTGCTAACCGAAGAACAAAAAGCCACATATGCAAAAATGAAAGAGGAGCGGCGCGAGAAAATGCGCGAAGAATGGCGCCAGCGGCGCAGTGGGTAAGCAGTTTTAAGAAATCATCAAATTTGTTTGGATAGGTAAAAAATTCAGACGGAAATTTTATGTTTGCACCAGTGTCTTCTCATTGTCATAGGTGTTGTTCTTTCTGCTACGGCGCCTCGAGGCTTGTTATGTCGGCTTTCAAGTCTCTGAGGCGTTTTTATTTTGCAAAAAGCCTGCCTGAGAACGGTTTTGCGTATTTTTGTGATTGAAAGTGAAAATTCAGAACAAAAACGCAAAATCAGGAGGAAAAAATGTTCAGCATTCTTGAACGCGAGCAAATGATTCAAGCAATGCGTGATGAGCTAACGCGGGCAGGTGTGAGAGAACTGCGCACGGCCGAAGAAGTGCGAGCGGCTCTGACAACGGCAAAGGGAGTCTCGGTGGTCTTCGTCAATTCAGTCTGTGGGTGTGCAGCAGGCAAGGCACGTCCGGGCTTTGTGATGTCGCTGCAGAACGAGATTGTCCCCGATAACCTCTTCACTGTCTTTGCGGGGCAAGATAAGGAAGCCACCGAAGAAGCACGCAAGTTCTTTACCAACCAACCACCATCATCGCCTTCCATCGCTTTCCTGAAAGATGGGCAGTTTATGGGCATCATTCATCGGCATCAGATTGAAGCGCGCTCAGCCGAAATGATTGCAATGGAGCTGAAAAACATCTACAACAAATACTGCACGAAAAGAAACGAAGCTGCAGCTGTCTGAAGAGAAGGCGCAACCCCCCAGTGGGGGAAACTAAATGCGAGCGAATCGGCAACATCGTAGCCTCCTGTCTCAGTCCCGACATAGAGAGCTTAGCAAAGTGCGACAATCAGATCTCCATTGTCGTCTTTGCTAAACTCAAAAGCTCTAAGGTCGCTCTGTGCAGGGGGCGCGATCACCCTGCCTTGCTGCGTAAACTGTGAGCCATGGCAGCGGCAGGTCCAAATACCCTCTTGAAACACCATATTGCTGCAGCCAGCGTGTGTGCAGAAGCGAGAAAGCACAATGAATGATTCACCGAAGCGGGTGATACTTAGGTCAGAGCGAAAGTCCGTCGGCTGTGCAACTTGGCCGTCGTAGTTAAGAAACAGTGCTTCACCAGTTTGTGGTAGAATAGAGCGAGACACGCGAATAGAAAGGAGAGCAGGCGAGCTTTCTGGCGAAAAGTCAGATTCGTTGCCATTATGGTCAAGCGCTGTTACT
The DNA here is from genome assembly GCA_025056565.1 of Chloroherpetonaceae bacterium. NCBI lineage: Bacteria > Pseudomonadati > Chlorobiota > Chlorobiia > Chlorobiales > Chloroherpetonaceae > Chloroherpetonaceae bacterium. The sequence continues at coordinate 54,005 of JANWWA010000008.1, forward strand.
TTGTAATACCAGATGTCGCCGGCACGCACCGTTCTATCTTGCCACATGGTTTGCGAGGCATTCAGATGAGCAATCGGCTCAAAGCCGCGAGCTGGGGCAGCGCTACGGTAGAGCCTGTATCCTGCCAAGTCCATCAACGGTGTGCCATCGCGATTGGTGGTAACCGCCGGCCACGACACAGTAATTGCAAAAAGTGACCCTTTTACCGCAATCGCCGCAGGTGCAGCAGGAGGAAGCGTATCTAAGCTGGTGGTGGGGCTAGGGCAACCGCATAGAGCCATACTAAATGCAAGTGCCGTAGAGTGCGTCAAAAAGTCACGTCGGTTCATCAGGTTGCGCTTGAGAAAAGGAATGAAGTAAAGCCTGCTGCGTAAAAACCCATTTCAGCACTTAGAAAATCCATACCGAACCAATGTAGTATCGGTATATTTCCTGCAGCGGTAATTTAACTCAAACCTGCTTATTCCTTGTCAAACGGCGCAATTGACACGCAAGACTGGCAGCATTTAAACAAGTTGCGCGAGTGCTTCTTAGAAGGCAGAGCGGGTGAGCAAGATTACTGGTCAACTCGGCGTCTGCTGGAGCTGTATGACCAAACCTTTGCGCAGCGCATAGCTTGGAAGTGGCAGTATGTGTTAGCAGAGCTAATGCGGCTGGGCTGGAAGTTACCAGATGCGCCGCTTCTCGATTGGGGGTGTGGCACAGGTATCGCCGCACGGGTGGTGTTGCGCACCTTCAGCATACCTCAACCGAAGCTATGGCTGTATGACCGTTCCCCACTTGCAGTAGAAGTCGCAACCAACAAAATCCGCCAAGAATATCCCAATGTGTCGATTCTACCGTTTGAAGCCCATAAGTCATATCAAGGCACCGTATTGCTCAGCCACATCATCACGGAGCTAAGTGAAGAGGCGCAGCAAGCACTGCTAACGAAGTTGCGTGAGGCGACTGCGGTGCTTTGGGTGGAGTCAGGAGATTATCGCGCCAGCCGCAAGTTGATTGATGTGCGGGAATCTTTGCGAGCAGCATTTCAAGTCGTAGCGCCCTGTACGCATCAAAGCAAGTGCGGCTTGCTTGCAGAGAAAAACAAGGTGCATTGGTGTCATCATTTTGCAAAGCCGCCAGCCGAAGCCTTTACCGATGAGCGCTGGGCTGTGTTCAAACAGAAGTTAGGCATTGACTTATCTGATTTACCGCTGTCTTATCTGGTGTTGGATAAGCGCTCACTTTCACTACCAGCATCAGGGGTTTCTCGCATGATTGGCAGAGTGCGGCTCTACAAGGGGTATGCCTTACTCCTCGTGTGCTCAGCCGACGGTGTAGCAGAGTATCGTTTGCAGGAACGAGAGTTGAAAGAAGCCTATCGGCAAATTAAGAAAGGGAAACTGGATACGCTGCTAAGGCTCAGCGTGGCAGAAGGCGAAATTAGGGCATTGCAAGCGATTTCAAAGTAATTTGCATAAATTTTAGAAGGCATTTTTGAGCAATCTGAATGGTGAAAAGTATGCAGAAGAAGCCAAACCTTATTTTTCTGACCGGATTTAGCACGGCAGGAAAATCGACGATTGGGCCGATTCTGGCTAACTCGCTAGGCTACGACTTTGTTGATATTGACAAAGCCATCGTGGAGAAAGAAAAAAAGTCAGTGGTAGAGATTTTTCGAGAAAAAGGAGAGGCTTACTTTCGGCAGTTAGAGTATGAGCTTTTGCAGCGCTATGCACAAGCTGAAAACCTTGTGGTGGCGTTAGGGGGTGGCACGCTGGAGAATGACAAGAGCTTTGACATCGTCAAAGATTCTGGCACGATTATCTACTTAAAGTCCGAAATTGAGACGCTCACTAAACGACTGGCTAACAAAGACGATAGACCCCTGATGAAAGCTGAAAATGGAGAGCGGCTCTCACCAGAGGAGTTGCGTCGGCGTGTAGAGCAGCTTTTGCTAAATCGGGAAGACCGCTACCAAAGTCACTCTGTTATCTCCATTTCAACCGACCAGTATCCAATCGGGAAGACTGTCGAGCTACTGACGCGTCAGATTGAGCGGTATCTGAAAGAGCAAGCACGCCTTGCAGAGGAGTGAAGGGCGCTATGGCGTAAGCCAATCAAAAATGAGTGAAGTGCTTATCTCACATCGTCTAGCCAGTGACTTGGCAGATATTTGCAATAAGCATCAGAGTGCCAAGCGGCTGGTGTTGTGTATTGACCAGCATGTTGATACTTACTTTGGCACACCCCTCTGTTTAGAGCTGCGCAAGGAAAATTTTGTGGTGCACAAAACGCTGGTGCCAGCCAGTGAGCGCAGCAAGTCTCTGGCCATGGCAAATCGGCTGTATGGCGAGTGGGTGCGTGCAGGGGTAGATAGAACCTACACGGTTGTGGCGGTGGGTGGCGGTGTCGTGGGCGACCTTGCAGGGTTTGTCGCAGCCAGCTACATGCGCGGCTTACCGCTGGTGCATATTCCTACGACGCTCTTGGCAATGGTTGACTCAGCCATTGGCGGCAAAGTTGCAATTAATCACCCAGCAGGAAAAAATCTGATTGGATTTTTCTACGAAGCCAGTGCAACGCTCATTGACCCAGCTTTTTTGCGCACGCTCCCACCGCGCGAGATATTTTCAGGGCTGGCAGAAGTGCTAAAGTATGCCCTCATCGGTGATAGGACATTCTTCAGCTTTTTGGAGGAGCAGTTTGAAGCCATTGTGGCACAGCGTCCGCCTTTAGTGGAAGCCATCAAGCGCTGCGTAGCAATGAAACAGCGTATTGTAAAGCTGGATTTTAGAGAAACCACTGGACTGCGTGCAAGACTAAATTTCGGGCATACTTTCGCGCACGCTTTGGAAAAGCTGGCGCACTACAGATTTTTGCGACACGGTGAAGCGGTGCTCTTTGGAATGCTCTGTGCATCGGCATTATCAATGCAGTTGGGGCTGCTGGCAGAAAACGAAGCAAAGCGAATTGTTCAAATCGCTAAGCGCTTCAATGTCAAGCGCACCGTGGCAGAGCGATATTTTCTTGAGCGCAGTGAAAAGGAAATTGAGCAAGCGATGCAGAGCGACAAGAAAAAAGCAAATGGCGTGCTACGCTTTGTATTGCTACGGCAAATCGGGGAAGCCTTTCTCTCAGAAAGCCCTGTGCAATCACACATCTTGCAGCGTGCCATCAAGGAGGCGAAACAATGGTGGAAGGAAAGGTAAATCAACCCTCGTCACCCAAGAAAGAACCGGTGATTAAGGTATTCGGGCGGTGGTTTTATCGAATCGTGCTCACGCTCATTATTGTGCAAATCTTGATAGCGTTAGGCAAATGGGCAAAGAGTTGCTTTTACTTCTAACTCTTTGCCCGTGTCCTCATGTCGTCCGAAGGGGAAAAGAGGAAGCTATGGCAGCGCGCAAGTTAGGCGGCGCGCAAGAGCGAGCGCGCAATCACAATGCGCTGCACTTCGGAAGTGCCCTCGTAAATCTCTGTGATTTTGGCATCGCGTAGGTAGCGTTCAACTTCATACTCCTGCACATAACCATATCCGCCATGAATCTGAACCGCTTCCAGTGCCGCTTTCACCGCAACTTTTGAGGCATAGAGCTTTGCCATCGCAGAGTGCTGTGAATGGGGCAAGTGTTGGTCTTTGCGCCAAGCGGCTTCGTAGGTAAGCATTCGGGCGGCTTCAAGTTCAGTAGCCATATCTGCCAACTTCATCTGAATCGCTTGATGCTCAATGAGCAATTTACCGAATGACTTGCGCTCTTTGGCGTATTTGAGAGAGCGCTCCAGCGAGGCAGCTGCAATGCCCAAAGCCTGTGCCGCAATGCCAATGCGTCCGCCGTCCAGCGTCTTCATCGCTATCTTGAAACCTTCGCCTTCAACGCCGAGCAAGTTCTCCAGCGGAATACGGCAATCCGTAAAGCCAAGCGAGCACGTGTCGGAGGAGCGGATGCCAAGCTTTTTTTCCTTCTTTAAGATTTCAAAGCCGGGTGTATTGCGCTCAACAAGGAAAGCCGAAATACCGTGCGCGCCTTTGGATTTGTCTGTCATGGCAAATACAAGATACAGCTCAGCCGTTGTGCCATTCGTAATCCAGTTCTTCGTGCCATTGAGCACCCAGAAGTTGCCATCTCGCACGGCTGTTGTGCTCTGGGCTGTGGCGTCCGAGCCAGCATTTGGCTCAGAGAGACAAAATGCGCCAATGTAGAGCTTGCCATCTTTCTGACCTTTGGCAAGCGGGCGCAGATACTTTTCCTTTTGCTCAGGCGTGCCATACTCGCTAAGTGCCCAACAGATGAGCGAATTATTGACCGACATAATGACTCCGACGGACGCATCCGCTTTGGAAATTTCTTCCATCGCCAGCACATAGCTGAGCGTATCCATTCCAGCGCCATCGTATTCCGTTGGGGCAAGCATACCCAGAAAACCTAACTCACCTAACTTCATTGCAATCTCGTAGGGAAACTCAGACGTCTCATCGCGCGCTATGGCGTCGGTAATTTCAGTGCGCGCAAAATCTCGCGCAGTTTGCTGAATCATCAGCTGTTCTTCAGAAAAGGCAAATCTCATTGTCGTTACAGATTAAGTTGCCAGAAGATGTGTGAAATTACGTGTTTGCAATACACTCTCCCAAGCGCAGGGTGCAGCGGTCACGGCTGCACTCCCGATTCCGACAAAAGTAGAAAGTTCCTCTCTTTTGAAGGAAAGGAAGCAAAGGAAGTTCATGCTTAGAAAGAAGCTAACGCCTTAGAAAGGCGCTACGATTCTGTGTCGAAAGCTTTTGCAAGTTCAGCTTGTGAGTCAATGATGTCTTCTATCTTCATGGAGAAGTCAAGCGGTGTGCCGTCCAGCATTTTGAGTTCAACGGGTGGAAACTTTGCTTCGTGGTCTTTGTAGGCTGCTGTCCACCTCGCTTGTTCAGCTTCGCTGAGTTCCTTTAGGGAGCGAAGACCGCGGCACTTCGGAAAGCGCGTGCAACTAAGCCACAAGCCACGCTTGCTACTGCGCAGATACATCGGGGCGCCACACTTTGGACAGGAGACGTCAGTTTGCAAGGGTGGCATCTTAGGAGGTTCCACGCGGCCATACTTATCCAAATTCAAGACACTGTCGCAGTCAGGATAATTGGTGCAAGCTAAGAAGCGACCAAACTTGCCTTGCCGCACGACCATTCGCCCCGTCTCGCACTTTGGGCACTTGATACCTGTTTCAAGCGGCGCTGCCTTCTGCACGCTAATGGGTTTCACATTGCGACACTTCGGATAGCGAGAGCAGCCCAAAAACTTGCCTGACTTTGTCCACTTGACAATCATTTTACCTTCGCCGCAGACATCGCATGTTTCGGCATTGTCGTTTTGCGGCAAAATGGGGGATGCCTGACGCAACTCCAGAGCTTTTTCAAACGGAATGTAGAAGCGGTCAAGCACGCCTTCGTAGCTGTCTTCGCCTGTGGCCACCTTATCCAAGTCCTCCTCCATCTTGGCTGTAAATTCCACATTGAATAGCTCGGGGAAGTTGGCGATAAGAATTTTGTTTACATCTTTACCAAGTTCTGTTGGGTAAAGCCGCCTGTCGCGAATTTCAACATAGTTGCGCTCAACTAGCGTGGAAAGAATCGTCGCATAGGTGGAGGGGCGACCGATGCCGTAGTTGTCCAGTTCCTTGACCAGACTGGCTTCAGTGTAGCGAGCAGGTGGCTTAGTGAAGTGTTGCTGCTCTCTGAGGGAGCCTAGCTGGAGCGCATCTTGCTCCTTGATGTGTTTTGGCAAGATGGTTTTTTCCTCACTGCTCTCGCTATCCTCTTTGGTCGATTTGCGCTCTTCGTAGTCCAGTTCTTGGGCATCACCGTAGAGCCGAAGAAAACCTTCAAAGAGAATGACGCTGCCAGAAGCGCGAAAGAGAAATCGCTCATCAGAATCAGAGATATCAACGCTGGTTTGTTCCAGCTCCGCCGGTGACATCTGTGAAGCAAGAAAGCGTTTCCAGATCAGCTCATAGAGCCGATACTGGTCGCGCGTGAGGAATTTCTCAACCGCCTTCGGCGTGCGGTCGACGGAAGTGGGACGAATAGCCTCGTGGGCATCTTGCGCCGATTCAGCGCTTTTGTATTCGACAGGCGACTCAGGCACAAACGCATGACCAAATTGCTGCGTGATGAATTCACGGGCTTCGGCTTGTGCTTCTTTGCTAATGCGCTTGGAGTCCGTGCGCATATAGGTAATCAGCCCCACAGCGCCTTCTGAGCCAAGCTCAATGCCTTCGTAGAGCTGCTGCGCAAGCAGCATCGTCTTCTTTGAACCAAAGCCAAGCTGATTCGAGGCAGCCTGCTGCAGAAGGGAAGTGGTAAATGGAGCAGGCGGATTGCGCCGGAGTTTACGCCGACGAATTTCACGAATCCGATAAAGCCGCTGCTGAATTTCAGCTGCAAGAGCTTTGGCCGCAGTTTCATTTGGAATCTCAAGCTCTTTGCCGTCGACTTTGACAAGCTTGGCGACAATCTTTTCACCGCGCTCCGTGAGAAACTCTGCGACAATGGACCAGTACTCCTTTGGCTCAAAGGCCTCAATTTCTGCTTCTCGCTCGCAAACCAAACGCAAGGCAACGGATTGAACGCGTCCAGCAGAAAGCCCACGCAGAACTGTCTCCCAAAGGAAGGGACTGACTTTGTAGCCCACGATTTTATCCATCGCTTGGCGTGCTTGCTGTGAGCGCACCAGCTTATAGTCAATCTCTTTGGGGTGTTCAATAGCCTCACGGACGGCTTTCGGCGTAATTTCATTGAATAGCACGCGGTGAATAGGCTTGTGCAAATCTTCGATTTCATTAGAGATATGCCAAGCAATCGCTTCGCCTTCTCGGTCAGGGTCAGTGGCAATAAAGACTTCGCTGGATTCTTTCGCCAGCTTTTTCATTTCGCGCACGATTTTTTCTTTGCCAGCGATAATTTCGTAGCGCGGTTCGTAGTGATGCTCGAAGTTGATACCGATTTCTTTGCGCGGCAATTCTTTGATATGCCCCACCGATGCAAACACAGTGAAATCCTTGCCAAGATACTTGTTAATTGTCTTTGCCTTTGCAGGTGATTCGACAATCACAAGGCGCTTGCCTTTAGCGCGACCATTCTGAGATGAGGCAGTGTCAGCCTGCAAAGGAGCAGATGCTTGCTCCGACACAGAAGTATTATGATAAGCGGTGCGTTTCTTTGCAGCCATATCGTCTTTGAAAGGTTTAAGCGGCAAAACCGCTTGAATTCAAACAAAGAGAACAAACATAAGTTCCAAAAAAGTTGGGCAAAGATACTTGCTGACTTTGCAAAAACAAATGTGGCACTGAAAATGATTGCGTAGCCCGAGAAGCAGTGTTCGCAGCCCACAAGACAACTTTCCGCAGGGAAAGATTGATGTATTACAATGCAAGCTGGCTGGAGCGGACGATGCCAAGCTGCAGAAAATAAAAACCAGTGCCTTGCACAGGCGGGAGATTTGTTTAACTTTGCAACTTATACAAAAAACTAAGAAAGGACGGCTCGATGCGCCAGATAGCCAAGCCCGATGAGACAATCCTGATTGAAGAGCCGCTTTGGCAGTCTGTCGTTGAAATGATTGATTCGGCGACGCGAATCGTTGTCTCCACGCATGAGAATTCTGACGGAGATGGCTTGGGCAGTGAAGTGGCGCTGGTCGCTGCGCTGCGCATGCTCGGCAAAAACGTAACGCTGATCAACCCCACGCTTGTCCCCAGAAACTACCAGTTCTTGCCTTTTATGAAAGAGGTCTGGACCTTCGATGAAAAAAATGAGCAGCATATTCAATGCTTGCAGGACGCTGACCTCTTTTTCCTGCTCGACACCAACAACATTGGACGCACTCGCGCAATGAAACCGCACGTGTTGGAGCTGCAGCAAGCGGGCAAAGTCAAAATCATCTGCATTGACCATCACCTCGAGCCGCAAGAGTTCGCAGATGTGATGATCTGTCGCAGTTCGGCAGCGGCAACAGGCGAGCTGATGTATGAACTGCTGCGCGAAATGGAACACTACTTTCAGCGCTCACTCTTAGACAAAACTGCTGCCATCGGTCTCTACACCGCAATTATGACCGACACCGCCTCGTTTAGACTGCCGAAGACAACCGCGCGCATTCATCGAATTACGGCGGAATTGCTGGAAGCAGGCGTCGCCCCGATGGAAATTTATGACCACATTTACAACACACTAACCATTGGCACGCTGCAGCTCATTAGCCAAAGTATTGCAAACCTGCATTTGGCGGAAGATGGTGCAGTAGCCTACCTTTTCGTTACGCAAGCAACCCTGCAAGAGACAGGAGTCGGACTGTCTGACACAGAGCGATTGCTGGAGTATCTCTTGGGATTGCCCGACACAAAAATTGCCGTAATGTTTATTGAGATGCCAGACGGAAACACAAAAATTAGCTTTCGCTCCCGAGGCGAGCTACCTGTCAACCAAATTGCCAAAAGCTACGGCGGTGGCGGGCACAAAAATGCTGCAGGGTGCACAGCCCCATTTCCACTGAGGCAGACGATTCAGAAAGTCCTTGCACAATGTGCCAACCTACTTCACACTGCGAACCACACTGGCACATAGCTCAGAAAGGAAAAGAGCGGCTCAGCACGCTCAAAGACCAGCGTTAGAGCAATGCCTGAAATAATGCCCGAAAGTGCCAAGTTCCACTCTCGGCGAGAAACATTGAGCGTGTCCACGACCAAAAACGACACCGTGAGCGCAACAGCGACAATAAAAAGTTGCCCAACTTCCAAGCCGATATTGAAGGCAAGAAGCGGCACAAAGAGACTTTCCTCAGCGCCGAGTATCTGACGCAGGAAGTTCGAAAAGCCAAGCCCATGAATCAGCCCAAAAAACGCCGCACCGCTGTATCGCCACCACAGACGTGAGGTTATCACTTCCTCACGCGAAGAAAGCATATTCAGCGTGCAGGTGAAGACAATCGTAACAGGAATGAGAAACTCGATAAGCTCACTGGGTACCTCAAGAAGCCGTAAGGTCGCCAAAGCCAGCGTCAGGCTGTGCCCTAATGTGAAGGCGGTTACGAGCCACACAAGCTGTTTCCACGCTTGCAAGGGATAGATAGCGGTAAGCGCCGTCACAAACAAAATGTGGTCATAGCCCTTGAGGTCGGAGATGTGCTCAAAGCCCAAGCGAAGAAAGGTAAAGAAGGTTGTCATAGCTTTCAGATGCGTTGAACGGTGTTTTCAAAAAAGATAACAAACGCAAAGACGATGATAAGCGACGTCCTAAAAGAGCTGCTGGTCGTATTTGCGATCAGCGCAGCGGTGGCAGTGGGCAGTGTGCTCCTAACAGTGGGCTACCCAGGAATGTGGCTGACCGAGTTTTATCTCACTCTTTTCAACCGCAAGATACCAAGTGAGCTGGGATTAGGAGGATTGTTCATCGCATTAGTGATGAGCTTTCTCTATCCCTTTGGGATATTCTGGGGCTACTTAGTGGGGTTCCGACTTGTGCCATGGCTGCTAAGGCTGCCCGATGCAGCAAAATGGGGCGTTGGCATAGGGGCATTTGTGCTCTGGACGCTTGGCGTGTTTGAGCTATGCTACCGATGGGCGCTGTGGCAAGCTAAAAAGCTGTGAGACGGTTTCAAATTTGAAATTTTGGCTTGCAGATTTTTGCAGTGCCGTGTATATTGGCAATCCTTTGCAAGATATGCTTGCGAGAGTGGCGGAACTGGCAGACGCGCTGGTCTTAGAAGCCAGTGCCGCAAGGCGTGTGGGTTCAAGTCCCTCCTCTCGCACCGCACAGTGCAATGCCGAAGTGGCGGAATTGGCAGACGCACCAGACTCAAAATCTGGCGAAGCTTAAAACTTCGTGCGAGTTCGAGTCTCGCCTTCGGCACAAAGTCCCCGTCAAGGCCTGCGTAGGTAGAACTTCTCACAGTGCCTTCCTCGTTGAAAAATACGCGCGCATTTGTGTAGATTGGCGCATTTCAAAGCAGTGAAAAATTCTTTCTTCGGTCAAACTGACTATGACAGCTTCAGAAATTTCTGACTCGCTACACCAGCGACTTGTGGACATTTTCGGCACAAATACGCCCTTTGTGCAAGAGCTGTATGCGCAATACTTGGAAAAGCCTGAATCGCTGAGCGAAAACTGGCGTGTGTTTTTCCGTGCGCTAGAAACTGGCTCGCTAAATCTAAGCGCACTCGAAACTGCGCCACCCAGCAATAGCAGCCACTCTGAAAATGGTGCACACACTGCAGTAGCAAATGGTGTAGGGACATCGCCGAGTCCCAGTGCGGCGCCAATAGGTGCGACCCATAGCTCCAGTGCATCGCTAGTGCCGCTGGCACCGAGCTACGCTTCACTGGATAAGTTAGACCTAGACCCAGAAGACCGCCTAAGACCACTGTCTGGTTCGGCAGCGCTGATTGCCCAAAATATGGAGCGCTCGCTGGGCGTGCCGACCGCTACATCAGTTCGCACTGTGCCTGTCAAAGCACTTGAAGAAAATCGCTTGATTTTGAACCAACACTTGCAGCTCATTGGTCGTGGCAAAGCAGCATTTACGCACTTCATCGCTTGGGCCATCATTCAGGCGTTAAAGAGGTATCCAGCGATGAATGCGAAATATGTGCTGGTGGGTGGGCGGCCCTATCGCATTGAGCGCAAACACATTCACTTTGGCTTAGCAGTTGACATAGTGCGCAAGGATGGCACACGCTCACTGGTGGTGCCCAACATCAAGTATGCAGAGCAGCTGAATTTTGAGCAGTTCTTCAATGCCTACAATGCGCTGATTGAGCGAGCACGCAAAAACGCGCTCGAGCCAGATGATTTTCAAGGCACTACAGCCTCACTGACCAATCCGGGCACAATTGGCACAGCTATGAGCGTGCCGCGCCTGATGCAGGGACAAAGTGTGATTGTAGCCGCAGGCGCAATTGACTACCCAGCAGAGTTTCAAGGCATGTCGCCGCAGACGCTCTCTCAACTGGGTGTCAGCAAGGTGATGACGCTCACCAGCACATATGACCATCGCATTATTCAAGGAGCAGAGTCGGGCGAATTTCTGGCTTACATTCATAAGCTCCTCTTAGGCGAAGAGGGTTTCTATGATGAGATTTTCCATGCCCTCAATGTTCCGCATCGACCATTTAGGCACACAGTTGATAAATCGCACCTTAGTTTCACAGGGGGTCTGAGCACCGAAGATGCGGTGCGCAAGCAGGCGCGCGTGATGCAACTCATCAACTCCTATCGCGTGCGTGGTCACCTAATTGCCAACATCAACCCGCTTGAATACAAGCCACATTATCACCCCGAACTTGAGCCTGACTTCTACGACCTCTCAATTTGGGATTTAGACCGAGAGTTCATCACGACCAACTTTGGCGACAAGCCCGTGATGACTTTGCGCGAAATTCTGGAAAAAGTCCGCAAAGCCTACTGCGAGAAAATCGGCGTCGAGTATATGAACATTCAATCGCTGGAACAGAAACGCTGGATTCAGCGACACATTGAAAACCGCTCGGAGCAATTGCAATTTTCTCGCGAGGACAAAATTGCCATCTACAAAAATTTGGTGCGTGCTGAGGGCTTTGAGCGATACCTGCACCTCAAATACTTAGGGCACAAGCGCTTCTCAATTGAGGGCGGCGAGTCGGCGATTGCAATTACCGATTTCATCATTCGTGAGGCAGCGGTGTATGGCGTCAAAGAAGTGGTGATTGGAATGGCGCACCGCGGTCGACTCAATGTGCTCACCAATATCGTCGGCAAGCCATTCGAGACACTGTTTGTCGAGTTTGAGGGTAAGCCCCTGCCGATGAAAGCTGATTACCTGACACAAGGCTCAGGCGATGTGAAGTATCACTTGGGTGCAACGGGGGTGCGCATTGGTCGTAATGGCAAAGAAATTAAAGTCTCCGTAGCATCAAACCCGAGCCATCTGGAAGCAGTAAATCCCGTCGTGGAGGGAATTGTGCGCGCCAAGCAAGACCGAATGGGCGACCAAAAACGCAATGCGATTATCCCATTCCTCATTCACGGCGATGCAGCCTTTGCAGGGCAAGGCGTGGTAACCGAGACGCTTAATCTCTCACAACTTGAAGGCTACGCCACAGGCGGCACGATTCACCTCATCATCAATAACCAAATCGGCTTTACCACCACACCGAATGAAGCCCGCTCAACACTCTATGCGACGGATGTAGCAAAAATGGTGCAAGCGCCGATTTTCCATGTCAATGGCGACGACCCAGAAGCCTGCCTCATTGTGGCAAAACTGGCGCTCGACTATCGAATGACCTTCAACAGTGATGTGGTAATTGATATGCTCTGCTACCGCCGACATGGACACAACGAAGGTGATGACCCGGGCTACACGCAGCCTGTGATGTATCGCAAAATCCGCAATCACCCATCGGTGCGAGAACTCTATGAGCAGCAGCTCATTCGAGAAGGCGTGCTGACGCCCGAGGAAGCAAAAGAGATGATGGAAGAGTTTAAGCGTGAGTTAGATGCAGCGTCAGAATATGCAAAGGCTATCTCACAGGAGCGTAACACAAAGCCCGAAGCAAAAGCAGATTTACCGCTGGCAGTTGACCCGCGCGAAATTGTGGCGCGCTATCGAGGCAGGTCGCCAAACACGGGAACAACGCTGGAAAGTCTGCAGACCGTAGTGCGGGCTATGCTCACGCTGCCGAAGGGCTTCAACCTGAATAAGAAGCTCGAGCAGCAATTTGCGCGCCGTGCGGAACTGCTGGGCGAAAACGCACTCGAAGCTCCAATTGACTGGGCCTTTGCAGAGGCGCTTGCTTTTGGCACGCTTCTGCTGGAAGGCTATCCAGTTCGCCTAAGCGGACAGGATAGCACGCGTGGCACCTTCAGCCAGCGCCATCTAAGCGTCTTTGATATGGAAACGGGAGAGGAATACACGCCCTTAAAGCACATTTCACCGACGCAAGCACCATTCTATGTGAACGATAGCTTACTTTCCGAATTTGCGGCAATGGGCTTTGAGTTTGGTTACAGTGTAGCGGACCCGCTCACACTCACCATCTGGGAAGCGCAGTTTGGTGATTTTGCCAACGGCGCTCAGATTATCATTGACCAATTTATTTCTAGCACAGAGTCCAAATGGGGGCAGCCTTCAGGTTTAGTGTTGCTTTTGCCACACGGCTATGAGGGACAGGGACCAGAGCACTCTTCCGCACGCTTAGAGCGTTTCCTACAACTTTGCGCTGAGGTCAATATGCAAGTTGTAAACTGCACGACGCCTGCACAGTATTTTCACCTGCTGCGCCGCCAAGTGTATGCAGGAAATATCAAGCCGCTGGTGGTGATGACGCCAAAAAGTCTTCTACGCCACCCGTTGGTGATTTCCAAAGCCTCAGAACTGCTTGAGGGCAAGTTTCGCAATGTGCTCGATGAAATTGACCCGATTGAGGCACCACGTCGCCTGATTTTCTGCACAGGCAAAATCTACTACGAACTGTTGCAGGAGCGGCGTCGCCGTGAACAGCGTGATATTGCCATCGTGCGCATTGAGCAGCTTTATCCCTTCCCAGAAAAGCGACTCAGCTACCTAATTGAAAAGTATGCGGCAGTTCAAGATGTGGTCTGGGTGCAAGAAGAGCCTAAGAATATGGGAGCTTGGTCATTCATTGCCCCACTCCTAAGTGAATTGCTTCAGCCTCATCAAAAATTGCGTTATGTGGGACGACCAGCGTCAGCTAGTCCTGCAACAGGCTACATCAAGCAACACGAGCAAGAGCAGGCAGCGATTGTGCATCAAGCACTCGCTGAATGACGTGATAGGTGTGCTAATTGCAAATGATTTAGGGCAGGGAAAAACCTGCCCTAAATCTGCGTTGGTCGCAAGCAGAGCAGAGCGCTTACTTCTTTGTTGTGTTGAGAAGCTCAGCAAGCTTTGCCTTTTCTTCGTCGCTCATCTGGCTGATTTTTTCAACCAGTGCTTTATCAGAATCCTTGATAGGCTCTGCGACCTTGCTAATTTCTTCCTCGAGCCCAGCTTGAGCTCGCTTGAACTCGTGAATGCCGCGACCTAGCCCTCTTGCTAATTCGGGCAATTTCTTTGCGCCGAAGAAAATGAGCACAATAAGCAAGATGAGCAAGAGTTCCTGTCCGCCTAATCCAAACATATCGTTATGGTCTAAGTTGATAAATGTGTTCCAACTTACACAAATGTCTGGGTTTTTCAATGCCTTGCAAGTTACAAGAAAGGGGCATAGAGCAGTGCAGCACTATACCTACAAAGCAGACAGGCTGATGCCTGCCCAGTATGCAAAAACTTCACTTACCGCGGTTCTTATACTCAATGCGCACGGCAGTATGTGGTACGGCTTCGAGACGCTCTTTTGGAATCGGTAAGCCTGAGACCGCACAGATGCCATATGTGCCATTCTTGATGCGCTCTAAGGCTTTATCAATGTAGCTGAGGTAGCGTTCATCGCGAGCAATAAACATAAAGTGCTGCTCCCTGTCCATGGTCTCGGTGCCATGGTCTGCCATGTGCATAGAGTAGCTGGAATTACTTTCCTCATTGTTGCTGTCTTCGCTGTAAGCGTTGCGCATAATTTCAAGGTCGCGTAGCACCTCAGCACGTTTTTGAAGCAAGATTTGCTCAAAGTGCTTGAGTTCTTCAGGTGTAAGGTAAGTTTTCGTAAGCCGTTGCTCAGGTGGTGGGGGAGCCGTTGCAGAACTGGTGGTTGCAGCAACAGGTGTCGCACTTTTCGGTTCTTCAGCTTGAGGTGCTGTGGATTTGGGTGAAGTAGGTTTGGTCGCAGCTTTTTTGGCAGCAGACTTTGCGCCACTTCCAGAGAGCTTTGAAGACTTTGCTGCGGCACGGGTCTTTGGCGAAGAGCTGCTGGTTTTCTTTGCAGCCTTTTTTTTCGCTTTCTTTGTTGCCATAACTACTCCAAAGTTGAGGTTAATAAAACTGAGAGCATTAGAGTTTTTCCAACTCAATTCGGCATCGTTCGCCATTGATATCCTCTTCTGCGCGCTCACCTCCATTGAGCGTCCAATCAATGCGTGTAGCCAGTGTTTCGTTCTGGATATAGTCGCGGTTGTGCTCAATGGCGTGGCGCAGCGCTTCTGGAGCATCAATGCGTAAGATAATTCTATCTGTGATGTCCAAGCCGCGCTCTTTGCGCAGTGCTTGCACGCGGCTGACAAGCTCTCGCGCCAAACCTTCCCAAATTAATTCTTGCGTGAGCTCGGTGTCCAGTGCGACCGTCAGTTTCAGCGTCTCGTCGCTGGCAACCAACCAGCCTTCCAAATCCTCCGTGAGAATTTCGACATCCTCTTTGACAATTGAAACCGTGCGACCGTTCAGCTCAAGCTCCAAGCTGCCACTTCTTTCCAGCTTGGTAATTTCCTGCGCTGAGAGCATTCGAATGCGGTTCGCCACAGCATTAACCTCTTTGCCAAACTTTTTGCCCAAAGTTCTAAAGTTTGGCTTTGCTTTTTTGCTCACGATGCCAGATTCATCATCAACGAACTCAATAGACTTGATATTCACCTCTTCCAGAATAATGTCTTTGACGGTTTCAATTTCACGCCGTGTCTCTTTATCCAACACAGGCAAAAGCATTCGACGCAAGGGCTGACGCACTTTGAGTTCAGCTTTCTTGCGCAACGACAAGGCAAGCGAGCAAATCGCTTGTGCTTTCTTCATTCTGGCTTCCAGTGCCTTATCAATTGCCTCTGGTTCAATCTCAGGAAAGTATGATAAGTGCACAGACTCGTAAGGCTCTTTGCCTGTTACAGTATTAAGGTTGCGGTAAATCTCTTCGGCGATAAATGGGCAGAAGGGCGAAACCAATTTTGCCACTGTGATGAGACACTCGTAGAGCGTCTGGTAAGCTGCAAGTTTGTCCAGACCCATTTCGCCTTTCCAGAATCGGCGTCGTGAGCGGCGAATATACCAGTTTGAGAGTTGATTGACCGTGAAATCCTCAATAAGGCGTGTTGCCGTTGTAGGGTCATAGTTAGCTAAGGCATCGTCGACACCTTGAATGAGCGTATTGAGGACGGAAAGAATCCACCGGTCAAGTTCTGTGCGCTCTCGCACGGGTAAGCGAGCCTCCTTATACTCGAACCCATCAACATTAGCGTAGAGCGCAAAGAACTTGTAGCTTTCAATGAAGCTGCGGAAAAATTTGCGCTGCTCTTCCAAAATTTCTTCTTCATCAAAAGCCTTAGGCAACCACACTGGACTTGAATTAACCAAATACCAGCGCAAAGAATCCGCCCCATAACGGTTCATGATTACGAAGGGGTCAACCACATTGCCTTTGGATTTGGACATCTTCTGCTTGTTTTTGTCCAGAATGTGTCCATTGACGATAAGGTTTTTGAAGGCAGGCTTGTCAAAAATCAGCGTGGCAATAGCGTGCAGGGTGTAAAACCACCCGCGTGTTTGGTCAACCGCTTCGCAGATATAGTCAGCAGGAAAACCGCGCTCGAAGGCTTCTTGATTCTCAAAGGGGTAATGCCACTGTGCAAAAGGCATCGCGCCAGAGTCGAACCAGACATCAATCAGTTCAGGAGTGCGCGTAAATTTTTTGCCATTGCGAATAAAATAGATTTGGTCAACAAAGGGCTTATGAAGGTCTAATTCAACCAAACCTTGCGCAAGGGCATCGCCCAGCTTGTAGGGTTTGCCGTCAATGTCAATAAATCCTTCTTTGAGTTCGGCAATCGAGCCAATGCAGAAAAGGTTACCAGAGGTGTGGTCGTCGCCGATTTTGAAATCTTCGGAGACCCAAATTGGTAGGGGCGTACCCCAGAAACGCTCGCGTGAAAGTGCCCAGTCTTTGTTTTCCTCAAGCCAGTTGCCAAAGCGACCTGTGCCAATTTCAGGCGGTTGCCAATTGATGGTGCGATTGAGCTCTACCATTCGCTGCGCCACAGCTGTGGTGCGGATATACCATGACTCGCGTGCATAATACATCACAGGCACATCGTAGCGCCACGAGAAAGGATAGCTGTGTGTAATAGTTTCCTTGCGAAAAAGCCTGCCAGCCGCTTTCAGCTCTGCAATGATTTCAGCATCCGCATCTTTGAAAAACTTGCCTGCGTAGCGTGGCACTTCATCGGTAAAGTGTCCGTTACGCGCAATCGGCTGATACATCGGCAGCCCGTATTTCTTGGAAATCTCATAGTCATCGGCGCCAAAAGCAGGTGCGCAGTGCACAATGCCTGTGCCGTCTGCCGTGGAGACAAAATCGCCTAAGGTAACAAAGAAAGCCTTTTCTTTGACCTTAAGGTGCGGCAAGATTTGCTCATACTCAGCAAATTCTAAAACGCGCCCTCTAAATGCCTCGAGAATCTCAATCGGGTTTTCTGGGCTAGGCTCACCTAAAACGCTCAGGCGAGCTTTGGCAAGCACGTAGATTTCGTTGCCGACGCGCACACGCACATACTCCACCTCAGGATGAACGGCTAAGCAGACATTAGAAATAAGTGTCCAAGGCGTTGTTGTCCACGCAAGGAAATACTCATTGTCGCAGCCTTTGCGCTTGAACTTGACGTAGATGCTGGGGTCTTTGACTTCCTTGTAGCCCAGTGCCAGTTCATGCGAGCTAAGCACCGTTTCAGATTTGGGGTCTTGCGGCACAATTTTGTAGTCTTTGTAAATCAAACCCTTGTCAAAAATCTGCTTTAGACCCCACCAGACTGATTCGATGTAGGCATTGTCGCAGGTGATATAAGGATTTTCAAGGTCGCACCAATAACCCATTTGGTCAGTGAGGCGACCCCAGCCCTCCTTATTATCCTGAATGTGGAAATAGACAAGATTTCTTGCTTCACGGTTAAACTCAGCAATGCCGTAGGCTTCGACAGCGGCTTTGTTTTTGAGTCCTAACTTTTTTTCAACAGAAATTTCCACTGGCAAACCGTGTGTATCCCAGCCTGCTTTGCGTGGCACACAGTAGCCTTTGAGTGTTTTATATCGGCAGATAAGGTCCTTCGTTGTACGGCTCAATACGTGATGCACACCGGGCTTTCCATTGACCGTTGGCGGTCCCTCATAGAATGTAAACTGCGGTGCGTGCTGGCGAGAGGTAACACTTTTTTCAAAGATGCGGTTGGCTTTCCAGAAACTGAGAATCTCAGCTTCCAGTGCACTGTATGTAATGTCAGGAGGGAGTTCTTTGAACTTTCGCATGCCCGTCTGTTTGCCGCTCGTTGAACTTTCCGATGCCCTTGCGCAACCCTGCGCATTTGAAATTTGCAAATATAGATTGTTCAGCGAAAAAACAAAAGTGCGGCGTAAGAGTAGCAAAAACGGCAAAAGCGTCTATGAGCAATCTGCTCTTAGATTCTGTGCTCCACTCTTGGAAAAGGAGAGCTGTACGATTCGGCGAGCGGGCATAAAGGATAAGCCACATAAGCTGCATAGTTTGCTAAGTGCATATCAGGCGCAGTTTGCCTATCTTGATGGCTGAAAAGGAAGCGCTCAGAGATGCGGTGCTTATCTGCAAAGTGTGTGATGAGTGTCGCAGTGCAGAAAGAAGAGTAAATGTATAAACGCTTGCAAGCTGCCAAAACCTAATAATGGAGGAGACAAATATGCCAAGCACTTCTCCTGCTGCAGAATACACGGCGATGTCATTTAAGGACATTGCAACAAGCTACAACAAAATCAATGCAATTCCAGAAAAAGCGGCGTTGCAGATTGGAAAAGTGATTGCCCACCTTGCGGGCAAACATAGCAAGCTACTGGATGTTGGTGCGGGAGCTGGTCGCATCACAATTCCAATTGCTATAGCGGGCTGTGAAGTAACCGCACTGGATTGTGAGCCGAAAATGCTGGAAGAATTGGAGCGCCAAGTAAGGGAATTTTCACTCCACATTACCACAGTGGTCGGAGATGCAGCCAAGCTGCCGTTTGCCGACAATACATTTGATGCCGTTTTTACCAGCAACGTGTTGCATCTTGTTCCCCAGTGGGAAAAAGCACTGGACGAGGCGATTCGTGTAATGAAGTTCGGAGGCGTCTTCATTCAAGGGCGAGACTGGGTATCGCCTGATTCAGCCTTTGCACGCCTGCGCAATAAGCTGCGTGAAATTGTGGCAACGCTGAACCCAAATCTTAAACCGACAGCTGCTGCAGGACCTGCGCTATTTGAAGCACTCTCAGCGCGGGGCGGCAAAAATGAGCCAGAAATCATTGCCGCTCGCTGGACACAGACCATAAGCCCTGCAAAACTGCTAATGCAGATGGAAAATCGCGCATTCAATGAAACATGGCAATTAGAAGAAGGCTTGCTGCGTGAGGCAATGGGACGCATTCGGACTTGGGCAAGGGAACAGTGGCACAATCTTGAACGTGAAGAGGAAACGGAGTTTCGTTTCTTGCTTTATCTGACGCGTGGTTTGCGGCGCCAAAAGTGAGCAACGGGAAGTATATGGACAGTTGGGCGAACTGTGCTTTGCTGAAACGCGGATTTAGAGACTGCGCAGAGGAAGTGCCAACGCCCCAGCGGTTTTTGCTCAGTGCGGATTAAAGGTAAAAGGCAGCTGTGAAAGAAGTTGTATCTTTGCCTGCCAGAATGAGCTGAAATATGCCAAACTTATCGCTTCCAATTGAGCAAGTTGATGTCGCAATTGTAGGCGCTGGGCCAGCAGGGGCAAGTGCGGCGATTGGGCTTCGGCAAACCGCGCTAAAAGTAGCCGTAATTGAGAAAGCTAAATTTCCTCGCGATAAAGTCTGTGGTGATGCCCTAAGCGGCAAAGTGCCTGAGGCACTGAAAATGCTCTCGCCAGACTTGCTCGAGAAGTTTGAGCGCTTTCCTGAAAAGGTCTATACCACTGGTGTTAAAATTGTCTCGCCGAGTGACGACAGCTTGGAAATTGTCTTTAAGCCAAAACGGCATTTTTCAGGTACAACCATTGGCTATGTAAGCCGCCGAATTGATTTTGACAACTTTCTGGTAGAGCAATTTCGGAAAGCCCCAAACATTGCGCTCTATGAAAATACGCCTGTGAAGGCAGTTAGGAAAGAGACGGAATGGATTGAGCTGCAGACGCCACAAAAAATTTTTCGCGCCAAAATCGCTATTGCGGCTGATGGAGCTCAGTCGCTCTTAGCAAAGCAGCTGGCAGGATTTGAAGTAGATGCACGCCACTATTCGGCAGCAGTGCGCGTCTATGTCAAAGGTGTGGCAGATAGCCGCCCCGAAAATTATGTGGAGTTTTACCTGTTGCGAGATATTGTGCCCGGTTACCTGTGGATTTTCCCGCTACCAAATGGGCTGGCAAATGTGGGGCTTGGAATGCTCGCTTCAGCTGTGCAAAGGCAGCGCATCAATCTGCGAGAGAAGTTGCTGGAGCTTTTGCACTCGCACCCTCGCCTCAAAGAACGCTTCAAAAAAGCAGAGATGCTAAGCGACATAAGAGGATTTGGTTTGCCACTTGGCTCAAAACGATGGAACATCTCAGGCGAACGATTTTTGCTCGCAGGCGATGCCGCATCGCTCATTGACCCGCTCACAGGCGAAGGAATTGGAGAAGCAATGCTCTCAGGGGCATTTGCTGCTCAACACGTGCAGAAGTGCTTTGAAGCACAAAATTTCTCTGCGGCGTTTAACAAGCAGTATGATGCAGCTGTGTATCGCCGATTAGGTCCGTCATTCCGATTACATCACATTCTGCAAAAAGTCGCTGCAACGCCATTCCTGATTAACCTAATTGTGCGGAAAGTTGGGCGCAGCGAAGCCCTCAAAGATGCGGTAGCGCGAATGGTGGAGGATTTCGAAGCAAGAAAAAAGTTAAGCCAACCGAGCTTCTACCTACGCCTGCTATTTGAGTAGCTACTTAGAACAATGAAAGCAGTTTTCCTTGCTGCGCTGGCTGTATTCTACAAGGACTTCTTGCTGGAAGTGCGGACGCGCTACGGTATCAATACCATCTTGCTCTTTGTCTTGATTTCAGTATCGCTGCTCACATTTTCCTTAGCGGGTGAAACCCTGCAAAAGGAACTGCTGGCCGCACTGCTCTGGAACACCATCTTTTTTACGGCGATGGTGGCGTTGCAGCGAGGCTTTGTCAGCGAAGTGGAACGCGGCACAGCCCTGTTTCTTGCGCTTTCGGCAACGCCGGCTGCAATTTTCTTAGGCAAAATGCTCTACAACTTGATTTTAGCCATGCTGGTCAATGTGCTCATCGCTGTGCTATACGTTGCGACATTGAACTTAGAGATTGTCAATTGGGCAATTTTTTTACTTGCCTTGCTTTTGGGAAGTATTGGGGCTGCCACCTCGCTCACGCTGATCGGGGTAATAGTGGCGAACACCACAGCCAGAGGAGGGCTATTTGCGGTCCTCTCTTTTCCAATTCTTCTGCCACTGCTGCTTTTGGTAGTGCGTGCGACAAAAATTGCAACAATGGACGACGCGCCCTTTGCTCGCGCTGAGACCGAAATGCAACTCTTAGCCGCCTACTCACTTCTTACCTTTACCCTCTCGCTGGTGCTGTTTGATTACATCTGGGAAGTTTGAACGGCAGTAGATTGCTCTGCCAGTGTCACGCTTCGGCGTATTGATAAAGTGAGAAGACAAGGTGAAAGAACACTTCAAGCCAAGAAAGCCGACACAATTTGCATCACAAAGTTTCTCTGAGAGGGCTATGCAAAAGTATGTGATTCTCATTGAGCGCACAAAGGAAGGCTATCTGGCTTTCTCACCTGATTTAGAGGGGTGCACAGCGCTGGGCGAGACACCCGAAGAAGCCAAGCGCAATATGCATCACGCCATTCAGGCACATCTATACTGGCTAGCAAAAGATGGCTTGCCGATTCCAAAGCCACGCTACAAATCCAGTTACGTAAAAGTGCCAGTGTGAAAAGAGGAGAGGTACTCTCCGTGTCTTCTGACTAAGACTACAGGTAAAGTCAAGCAAGCACAAAGCAGGCAAAGATTCACCGCTTGACTGCGTCTTTTTTTCAACTTTCACTGACTGGCTCGCTAACTGTGGCAGGCGAAGAGACAGGCTCTTCTTTGACTTTTCGGCTAATTGGCTTAATGCGCAAAAGGCTTTCTTCATCGACTTCATCAATTAGCTCAGGGCTCATATACATTTCTGCATACTTGCGATAGACGCCTGACTTGACAAAGAGGTCAAATAAGTCAGGGTCAAGGTGATTCTCCGCCTTCATTTTGCCCATAATCTCCATTGCTTCACTGAGTTTTTTGCCGCGTTTATAGGGTCGGTCGACAGCAGTGAGTGCTTCAAAGACATCCGCGATGGCCATAATGCGTGCTGGAATAGACATTTGCTCGCGCGTCAGACCTCTGGGGTAGCCAGTGCCATCCATTTTCTCGTGATGCCCGCCCGCATATTCAGGCACGCGCATAAGGTTACGCGGGAAGGGCAATTTTTCTAGCATCTCAATCGTAATGACAATATGGTCGTTAATGATTTTGCGCTCCTCTGCAGTCAGTGTGCCGCGCCGAATGCTGAGGTTATAGATTTCGTCATCGTCAAGTAGTCGACGCTCTTCACCGTTGAGCACCAGTTTGCGATGACCGATGCGTTTGATGCGTTCAATGCTTTCATCGTCCAGATACTCGCCGCCGATATTGACCTTTTCAAGGAAGGCTTCCTCTTCACTAAGCTCGCGAAGTTTTCTTTGGTATTCTTCCTCTAACTCTTCTTTTGACCGACCGTTAGGGTGTTGCAAGGCTTTCAGATACTCTATTTGCAAGTCACGGCGCAAAACTTCGAAGCGAGTTTTGACGGTGTGAATGCGGTCGTAGATTTTCTCCAGCTTTGTGGCTTTGTCCATAATGTTTACGGGCGTAACAATTTTGCCACAATCGTGTAGCCACGCTGCGATGTGGAGTTCATACCACTGCTCATCAGTGAGATTAAAGTCCTTGAACGGCTCTTCTTGCGATTCACAGGCTGCCTTGGCGAGCATTTCAGTAAGCACAGGCACGCGGTTGCAATGTCCGCCTGTGTAAGGCGACTTGCGGTCAATTGCTTCAGCAATCAGACGAATGAAGGCTTCCAGCAGATTGCGATGTGCTTCAAAAAGGATTTGATTTTCCAGCGCAATGGCCGCTTGCGATGCCAAAGAGTAGATGAAATCTTCATCGTTCTTATCGAAGGGAATGACATACTTTGCAGTTGCAGCTTCGTCGGAGAGGATGACATTCGGATCGCTCTTTTTATTGAGCAATTGAATTGCGCCGATGGTCTCCTTGTTGCGGTTGAGCATCGGCACAGTAAGCATTGATTTGGTGCGATAGCCGCTGGCCATATCAAAGCCGCGATTGAAGCTGTATGTAGCATCGGGCGGGATTTCATACACATCGGGGATATTAAGCGGCACACCGGAGAGCGTAGCAGCGCCCACGATGCTGTTGCGGCTAATTGGCATTGTGAATTCCTTAAACGGAACTTGCTTGGAGAAATTCTTAGTGTGGCGGAAGCGAAGTTGTTTGTTAGCAAAGTAGTTTGCAGGGTCGGCAGGCACACCTGGCTTATCTTCAACTACATAGACACTGCCGGCATCTGCTCCCGTGATTTCCATACAGATGGAAAGAATCATCTCAAGCAACTTGGTTACATCGCGCTCGCTGGAAAGTGCCATGCCAATGTCATTGAGCTTATGCAGTTCATTACGCTGCTCGGTCAGCTCGTGGCGCAGTAGATCGAAACGCTCTTGGTTTTGGAAAAACATCTGCACGCGGCGCAAGAGAATCGCAAATTCGTTAGCACTAATCGGCGTCTCCAAAATGTCGATGATAGATTTATCCAGCAGTTCAGTGGGATCGGGAAAGTCAGCCAGCTCCTCAGGTGCAGCAATGATAGCGATGGCAAATCGGCGTTTGGCGTGTTGAGCAAGTGTGCGCCGGATTCGATGCGCCGTGCTGACATCGGCTAAAAAAAGAATATCAGCGGTTGGCAAAATGTTAGGGTGCTCAATAATAGCGCGGCTATGTGCAGGCGAGTGATAATCATAGACGTGATGCATTCGCTTCAAGCCTGTTTGCAGGGCAGAAGTCTCTAAGCCCACATGGTCATAGAGCTGAATTTTCCCAGCATAACGAATGCGCTCAGGTAGTGTGTTTTTGCTCATAGCCCAAAAGTGATGCGTTAAGTTTGCACTGAGAATATCACAAAAACTTTGCTCTAATCCAATGCGGCTGCATCGGCAAAAGGCAGAGAGCAAAAGCAGAGGGAGAGGGCACCTCAAGGACTTTGAAAATCGCCTTTGAACGTGTTAATTGCAGCACCCAGAGGATGCTGAGGCACAGATGAACTTGACAAACGACGCAACGTGCCGCAAAAACCAACTTTTTTGGCGCACTGAATCGTATCGCTCAATTTTTCCGCATTTACACCATCAGCTTTACTTGAACCATGCGGCGGTAAGCCCGCTGTCGCTGCGGGTGCGGCAAGCGATAGAAGCGTATTTGGCAGAGTGTAGTGAGTTTGATGTGGAAAACTACTGGACGCGTCTATTGCCCACGTTGGAATCAGCTCGCCAGCGCGTCGCTGCGTTCATTCATGCTGAGCCGCGCAATGTCGCATTCGTGCCGAATACCAGTTACGGACTTAACATCTTGGCACAAGGACTGCGCTGGAAGTCTGGCGACCGCATTTTGCTCTACGACAAAGACTTTCCCTCTAACGTCTATCCTTTCCTCAATCTCAGAAAACACGGAGTTGAAATTGACTTTGTCTCAGCGCGAGATGGTCAAATTTTGCTGGAAGATATTGCGGCTAAGCTCACACCACGCACGCGTCTGGTCTCAATGAGTTATGTGCAGTTCCTAACGGGCTACCGATTGGATTTAGCCGAGCTGGCGGAGCTTTGCCATCAGAAAGGTGCACTGGTGTCAATTGATGCGATTCAAGCGCTGGGCGCAATGCCTATTGATTTTCTTGGCTCAGGCATTGACTTTCTGGCGGCTGGGGCTCACAAGTGGGCCATGTCGCCAATGGGCATTGGAATTATGGTCATGACCGATGCGCTGATGGCAGACTTGCAAACGCCATTTGTGGGCTGGCTAAGCGTAAAAGATGGGTGGAATTTTTTTAACTACGAACAGGAACTGCTGGACGATGCGCGCCGCTATGAACTTGGCACGCAAAACTGGATGGGGCTTGTGGGTTTGAATGAAGCCTTTGCCATTTTTCACGAGCTGGGTGCCGAGACGATTGCCGAGAAACTGCTCACGCTATCGGAGTATCTCTGTGAGCGGCTCTACGAAGAAGGATTTGAGCCTGCCTTCAGCGCAGCTCGCAAACACTACTCAGGCATTGTCTCAATTCAAGGCTTAGACAATCCAAGCGAAATTCAGAAGCGACTACTTTCAGCACAAATTGAAGTTTCCACGCGCGAAGGGCTTCTAAGAATTTCGCCCCATTTTTACAACTCCATTGAAGACCTTGAACAATTTCTTGCGGCGCTGAAAAAATTTGCTCAACCCAGACTCAAACCAGTATGACACCTCGAGAAGCGGTTATTACGCTGCTTTCTGGTTCAGACCTTTCGGCTAGCGATATGCGAAGCGTCGTAAATGCCGTAATGCAAGGTGATGTGCCAGATGCCGTGATTGCAGCGCTCTTGGTTTTGCTACGCCAGAAGGGTGAAACAATTGAGGAAATCTACGGCGCCGTGCAAGCCGTGATGGAAAATGTCGACCGAGTTGAACTCGATCCGCAAGCCATTGATACGGCTGGCACAGGTGGTGATGCAGCAGGTACATTTAACATCTCTACAATGGCAGCGATTGTAGCGTGCAGTGCGGGGGCAAAAGTAGCTAAGCACGGTAATCGTTCAGTCTCAAGCAAATGTGGCAGCGCCGATGTGCTGGAGACCATCGGGCTGAAAATTGAGCTGCCCAAAGAAAAGACGATTGAACTCTTTCATAAAACGGGATTTGCATTTCTTTATGCGCCGCTTTACCACAAAGCAATGAAACGCGTGGCAAGCGTGCGCCGAGATTTGGGGGTTCGCACGATTTTCAATATGCTGGGACCGCTGGTTAATCCAGCAGGGATTTTGCGTCAAGTAATAGGCGTCTATGACCGTGAGCTAACGGCGATGTTTGCACAAGTGCTGCGTCAACAAGGGGCAGAGCATTGTATGGTGGTGCACGGCGGCACCAAAGAAGGCTTAGCACTTGATGAGCCGAGCGTTTGCGGACCGACATTCGTCTCGGAACTTAAAAATGGCACGATTTCTAACTACACCGTGCACCCTGAGGATTTTGGCTTTAAGCGTCGCTCACTTGAGGAATTGCAAGGCGGCACGGTGCAAGAAAACGCACAGCTCATCTGGCAAATTCTCGATGGCACAGCCTCAGAAGCGAAGCGTGATGCGGTGATTTATGCGGGTGGCTTTGCGATTTATGTGAGCGGCGTAGTTGACTCGCTGGAGCGCGGCATTGCACAAGCGCGTTTTGAGCTTGAGAGCGGTCGTGCTAAACAAACGCTGGAACGTATCTTGGCGGCGCATCGTGAAGTGGCAAGTGCTCTGTCGCCCGCTTGAAGGAGGGGTGTTAAATGCTACGCAAGGTAAGCACGAATGTTGCCGCTGGCAAAGAAGGGATACCACACGATGCAGGCACAAAACATCGTAACTTGGCACACTCTAAAAGTTTGACTCATCGCGCCAGCGGCTCAGTTTCCAGACCGCAGCAGTATCACGGCGCACTAGCGTAAAATTGGCATTGCCCGTGATTTCGAAAACTTCACTTGCACGAAACCCTACGCGCAAGCGAAAACTGCGCACCACTTGTGTTTGCACAGCGCTGCCTTCCTGAAAGACAATCGTGTTCCAGCGCAAGTCTAAAATCTCGGTGCTGCGAAAAAGTCCCAGTGTAGTAACCAATTCAACTTCACGCGGCCAGACCACATCGATACCGTTGTCAAAATCACGATAGACAAATGTGAAGCGCTCATCAAGCAGTTGGCTGTAGAGCGCGGTATCTTTGGTAAGGTAAGCGAACTCGAAGTTGCGGAAAAAGCCATCAAGGGTGCGCTGGTCGCCTAACCCGATACCACTGCGGTTTTCGGTGTCTAAGCGCGGCGCAAAAGGATTCAAGGTGCAACCCAAGAGCCAGAGCATGGTGTAGCCGCTTAGTGCAAAGAATGCAACCAAACGCTGGGCTTGGGTGTCTCTATGCATAGCACGCAGTGGTTGTAGTCCTTGCAGCAGAAACGTCCTGCAAGGCGTTTTTGGTTTTTTCGCTCAGAGTAAGCTAAACAAGCCTATCTATGTCTCAAAATCATCACGCTATGTATCACTTGGCAGATGAACCCAAGGCAAGTAGCATAGGTGCAGTGTCGCGCCGAGCGTTTCTTGAAATGGTAGCGGCGAGCGGCTCAATGCTGGCGTGCGGCACTGTGCTATCATCGCTCTTGGCTGCTTGCAGCAGTGGTTCAGGGGGCAGCGCAACCGATGCGCCACTCACGGGGGCACGTGAGCAGCTAAACATAGCAAATGTGCCACAACTGCAAACGGTTGGTGGTTTTTTGCGCCGAGTCTTTCAAGGTAGAAACAATAATCGTGAAGTCTTGATTGTTCGGGTTGCTCAGAATGAGTTTCGTGCAGCCTCTGTGGTCTGCACGCATGCTGGCTGCAATGTGGAAAACCCACAGGGCAGCGTGGTAACGTGTCTTTGCCATGGCTCGCGCTTCAGCATAGCAGCAAATAACTTTGGAGCCGTGCTGAACGGTCCAGCCACATCGCCCCTGCAAACCTTTCCAACTTCATTTGACGGCACAACGCTCACCATCACATTCTGACCTCCAATGTGTCGGTTGGTAGTCTGGCTGATGGGCTTGTGTGTGCTGCATACGGAGCTGCGGGCACAATTTCGCTGCGACTGGGTGCAAAGTTGGATAGCTGAGCCTAAGAAGAATGACGAAGAGCACTCGCTGCAAAGCGCAGAAGTGGCTGCTGTGTTGCAAGTAATGGATTCTATGCAAGTAGTGCGTAAGCCGAAACTTCTGCCTGAAAATATGAGCATGTTTGAATCGGTCTTTTGGGGAGAGTCAGGGCTGTTTCGTGGCATCTCACCGCTAACGCCTGAGGCGAGACGCCGAGAGCTGGACTTTCGCCGCGCGATGCTCTCGACCCATCAACTTTTAGGCTTTGCGACACTGGGGCTGATGACTGCGTCGGTCGTGTTTGGGCAGGTTTTGCTAAACGACTATGAAGCGCTGCGATTCGATGAGGCGGCGCGCAATCGGCAAGTGCATCGCACCCTTTCAATCATCACGTTTGGCACATATATGACCACAGCAGCAATGTCAACTTTTGCGCCGCCGCCACTGATTCGCCGAGACGAGTGGAATACAGTTACGACGCATAAGCTCCTT
The DNA here is from genome assembly GCA_025056565.1 of Chloroherpetonaceae bacterium. Taxonomy (NCBI): domain Bacteria; kingdom Pseudomonadati; phylum Chlorobiota; class Chlorobiia; order Chlorobiales; family Chloroherpetonaceae; species Chloroherpetonaceae bacterium. The sequence continues at coordinate 82,353 of JANWWA010000008.1, forward strand.
GCCGTGGTTCATCTTGCGGGAATGATTGCGCAACCGATTCTGGCCATTTCAGCCGCAAATTCTCGGGATTTTGAGCAGATTCGCGCGCTGCGTCGTGCCCATCAAATCGTGGGCTATGTTACGCTTGCTGCGCTTGCGACTGCTATGGTTGTGATGACCTTCTAAAACCCTAACTCAAACTTCAACCAACTATGGCTTCAAACGCACTCTTTGTCTTGATAATGACATTTTCACTGTCGGAAGCGGTGCGCACACTGCCTAAGCTTAGTGCGCTGAAAGGCGAATCGAAACTGAGCTATGAGCTGGTGCACCCGCTGCATAAAGTCGTAGCGACCACAAAGAACTTTCTCTGCGAGATTGAACTCTTGGAGGAGACTCAGGAGATTCAGTCCGTAGAGTTTCGCGCCGAAGTGACAAGCTTTGATAGTGGCAACTCTAACCGTGATGCCCATGCGCTGGAAGTAGTGGAAGCGCTGCTCTATCCAGAAGTCGTATTCCAAAGCGAGCGAATCGAAAATCAGCAAGACAAGCTGCGCGTCAGTGGGAAGCTAACCTTTCATGGCGTTACGCAGCCAATTAACTTTACGGCAAGAAAGAGAATCGTCGGCTCAAAGCTGGTGGTAGAGGGCGAGACAGAAATTAGCCTGACGGCATTTAAGGTTGAGCGACCAGCACTCTTTTTTGTGAAAGTGGAAGATGCTCTGAAAATCTCTTTTGAGATTGCATTTGCATTGACCTAAGCGGAGGTATGATGCGAAAAACGCTGCTGGTAGGTTTGTGGCTGCTTTGCGTCCAGCTGCTGTATGCACAGCAGCCTGAATTGCAGTGCGAAGTAACGCTCAATGTGGAGCGTTTGCAGTCAGAGGCACGCGTGCGACTGGCAAACTTTGCACAAACCGTGCGTAACTATATGAACAACTACCGATGGACAAACTCTACTGAGTTTGAGACCGATGAAGACCGCATCAAGTGCCAGATTCAGTTTGTATTTATGGACGCAAACTTAGGCGCTTCGCCGCCAGTCTATTCGGCGCAGGTCTTCATTGGTGTAACGCGCCCAATTTACCGCGCCTCCATGACGGCATCTACGCTGCGTATGCTCGATGGTGCGCTGGAGTTTGCCTACAATGAACAGCAAGGCGTGCTGTTGCACAATGAACTGGTGCATAATCCGCTGGCGAGTTTTCTGGACTTTTATGCAAATGTCATTATAGGCTACGACTTTGACACGTATCGCAAACTGGGGGGCACGCCATACTTTGAAAAGGCCTTGCGCATCAAGCGATTGGCGCAGGAGCAAAGTCCCTTCCCGCGAGGCTGGCAATTTGGCGACAATGGCGGCAACAACCGCGCAGCAATGATTGATGAAATCCTTGATGCACGCTTTCTCAAAATGCGTGAGGTGCTTTACGACTATCACTACAACGGTCTTGATGAATTCTACCGTGACCCAAACGCTGCGCGTGAGACCATCTTGAATTGCATCAAGACAATTGCTGAAGTTGATGCGCGCTTTCCGAGAAGTCTCTTTGTGCGCCGTTTCTTTGAATCAAAAGCAATTGAAATTACCGAAGTGTTTAGAAGTGCGCCGCAAAAAATGCGCGAAGAGCTGCTGGAAATTCTGCGTAAAGTAGACCCCTCTCGCCTGCAGCAAACATATGAACCAAACCTTGCTGGCAATCGCCCCTAAGCTATGAATTGGTTGAAGCTGATGCAGGGCTGGTAACAGGCTCACTGGCTGATTCTGGCAATTGACTATTCTTCAGGCCGTAGAAGAAGTAAATCCCAAGCCCAATCACTAGCCAGACGATTAGGCGTAGCCAAGTGTCGCCGGGCAGTGAAAACATCATTGCAAGGCAAGTAAGAATGCCAAAAATTGGAACAAGTGGCACAAGGGGAGTCTTAAATGCGCGCGGTGCATCAGGCTGCGTTTTACGCATGACCATCACGCCAATGCAAACCAGCACAAAGGCAAAGAGCGTGCCGATGCTCGTCATCTCGCCTACAACTTGCACAGGCACAAACGCTGCAAAAAGGCTCACAAACACCATAAAGAGCAAATTGGACTTATACGGCGTGCGGAACTTTGGGTGCAGTTCCGAGAAAATTTTCGGCAAAAGCCGATCTTTTGACATTGAGAAAAAGACGCGTGATTGTCCAAGCAGCATCACCAAAATGACCGATGAATAGCCAGCAAGAATGGCGATAATGATAGCCTGACCGAGCCAGCTATACGGCGTTTTGGCAATTGCGATAGCAACAGGTGCGGCACTGCCTTTGAACTCAGTGTAATGCGCTATGCCCGTCATCACATGTGAAAAAAGCACATAGAGAACTGTGCAGATAAAGAGTGAGCCCAAAATACCAATAGGCATATCGCGCTGTGGGTTTTTAGCTTCTTGAGCCGCTGTAGAAACCGCATCAAAACCGATGAACGCAAAGAAGACGACCGCTGCGCCTCTGAAAATGCCACTGATGCCAAAATGTCCAAATTCACCTGTGGTATTCTCGGGAATGTAAGGCGTGTGATTAGCAGGATTAATGTAAGCCCAGCCCAGCCCAATAAAAATGAGCACGACGGAGACTTTCAAAATCACAATAAGGGCATTAACAAAGGCGGACTCTTTTGTGCCTTTGACAAGCAGAAGTGAGAGCACAACGACGATAAACACTGCGGGCAAGTTCAAGATGCCAGAGACTACAGTGCCATCGGCTTGCTTAGCCGTTTCCCACGGGGAGCAAGTCAGCTCAGCAGGCAAGTAGATGTTGTAGGTGGCTAAGAGCTTTACCAAGTATTGCGACCAGCTAATAGAGACAGTGGCAGCGCCAACAGCATATTCAAGCACCAGATCCCAGCCGATAATCCAAGCGATAAATTGTCCCATTGTGGCGTAGGAGTAGGTATAGGCACTGCCTGCAACAGGAATCATAGAGGCAAACTCGGCGTAGCAAAGCCCTGCAAAAGCGCAGCCGATAGCACCAACCACAAATGAAAGTGTAACCGCAGGTCCCGCGTTGTTGGCAGCAGCAAGACCCGTGAGGGAGAAAAGCCCTGCGCCAATAATTGCACCGATACCAAGTGCCACAAGATTGGTTGCGCCGAGTGTGCGCTTCAGCGTAAGCACTTCACTGTCGCCGCCCAATCCAGCATCTTTCAGCAGTTGCGGAATGGATTTGGTTGTAAAAAGTGGATTTGCCACGGTGTTGCTCCTTTGGTTTCGTTGTCGAGATACACTTGCTAATGCTTGCCGAGCAAGCTAGCTCAGAGTTGCGTCAATTATAGTGAAAAGCGTAGGCTGTGCAAAAAGAGGCAGTGCATGTGTGTAGATGGATGTCAGCAACTTTTCACAAACTGCCCAGAGAAAACTTACCTTTGAAATGCCTGCTTGATGCGTTGAGCAGCTTTTTGCAGCTCGGTCATAGAGGCAGCATAGGAGAGCCGCAGATAGCCCGGCGCACCAAACGCGTCGCCCGGCACGGTTGCAACCAAATGCTGCTCCAAAAGAAACTCTGCAACATCTACTGATGAATGAAGCGTGATGCCAGCGAAGGTTTTACCCAGCAAGCCCTCAACCGATGGGAAAAGGTAAAACGCCCCTTCAGGTAAGCTAAGGCGAATGCCATCAATCTGTGAAAGTTCGCGGTAGAGGAAATCACGGCGCTTTCTGAACTCGTCACGCATTCGAGCTACAACAGTCTGGTCGCCTGTTAGCGCCGCCACTGCGGCTTTCTGCGAAATGGAGGAGGTGTGCGAACTCATCTGAGATTGAAGTTTCGCTACAGCGTCAATAATCCACTTAGGCGCAGCCACATAGCCAACGCGCCAGCCTGTCATAGAGTGCGACTTTGAGAGCGCGTTGCTCACAATGACTCTCTCTCGCATTGTGTCAAGGCGCGCAGGCGAGAAGTGTTCAATTTCGCCGTAAGTGAGCCGCTCATACATCTCATCGGAAAGCACAAAAATATCGCGTCCCTCAATGACTTGCATAAGCGCTCGAATGTCCGCTTCGGAATACATGGCACCAGTTGGATTAGAGGGCGTGTTGAGAATAAGCATTTTGGTGCGAGGGGTAAGGGCGGCGTCAAGTTGCGCAGGCGTGAGCTTGAAGCCTTGTTCCAATGTGGTCGGCACGATAACAGGCACGCCGTCTGCAATTTTGACCATCTCAGGAAAACTCACCCAATAAGGGGCTGGAATAATGACTTCATCACCGCTATCAATCAGTGCCAAAATCGTGTTCATAATCGCTTGCTTGCCGCCTACGCTCACGCAGATTTCGTCAGGAGAATAGCGGAGCGCATTGTCACGCCAAAGCTTTTCTGCAATTGCACGTCGCAGTTCAGGGATTCCAACGACGCTGGTGTAGCGTGTAAAGCCAGCTTGAATCGCTTCTACTGCGGCTCGGCAAACAAAGTCAGGCGTAGGGAAGTCAGGCTCACCAGCCGATAGACTCACGACGTCTTTGCCTTCGGCTTTCAGCTTCATTGCGCGCGTCGTGATTTGCAGCGTCGCCGATTCTTGCACGCGCTTTGTGCGCCGAGAAAGAAATCGGTCGGTGTCCAGTGTCAGAAGTGTATCAGCGTGCATTGGACTGTTTGTAAGTTGTTTGTAGTTGTTGAGCAACAAATGCTTGCGCACAGAACTTATCTCTGCGCCGACTGCGTTTCAAGCCTCTGAAATGCCGCCTTGGCGTTCTCTACAAAGGCTCGAACCTTCTCAGGGTCTTTCTTGCCAGCTTCTTTCTCAACACCGCTGGCCACATCGACGCCGAAAGGGCGGACAGCCTCAATGGTCTCTGCCACATTCGAAGGTGTAAGACCACCAGCCAGCACAACATAGCCAAATTCTGAAATTTCCTTAACGAGCCCTTTGGCTTTTTCCCTATCAATGCAGCGACCTGTGCCGCCATGAAGTTTGGCATCGTAGGTGTCCAAAAGCACGGTGGTGGTCTTTGAACGCTTGAGAAAATTATACGCCACACAAGCGTTGAACGACTCATTCACGCGAAAAGCCCGCATAACAGGGATGCGGAAACGCCGCACCACACCAGAAGTAAACACATCACCCGAAAGTTGCGCTAGCGTGAGTTTCAAAGAGCGGCATGTCTCATCAATTTCATCAGGTGAGCCATCAACAAACACACCCACTTTTTCCACAAAAACAGGAAGACTCTGGATGATGCGTTTTGCCTCACGCACAGAGATGCGTCTTGGACTTCTTGGGTAGAAAACAAAGCCCAACGCATCAGCGCCAGCCGCAAGGGCAATTTCTGCATCTTCCAAGCTGGTGATGCCACAGATTTTTACTTTCATTCGAGCTTGCTGCTGATAGATGCTCAATGTGCGACCAAAGTAGGCTGCAGGAAAAATACACTTTTTTGAAGGAATCCGTGCGCAAAGGCGACGCATTTACAGCGTTCAACGTCAGAATTGCGTAGGTTTGTTGACAGGCAAAAGAGTATATTGCAGGCTCTGATCAACACAAAGGAGAAGGCAGCGATGATACGAGTCGAGAACCTCACCAAAGTCTTTGGGCGTGGTACGCTCAATGAGGTCTATGCGCTAGACCGAGTGAATCTCACTATTGAAGAAGGCGACTTTGCCGTTGTAATTGGCGTCAATGGCAGCGGCAAATCCACGTTGCTTAATGCGATTGCAGGCAGTTTCATCTGCGATTCGGGCAGAATCTTGATTGACAATGTCGATGTAACCAAAGATCCAGACTATAAGCGTGCCAAGTATATCGCACGAGTGTTTCAGAATCCCTATATGGGCACAGCCCCAAATATGACGGTGGCGGAAAATATGCAGATGGCATCGCTGCGAGGTGAAAGAAAAGGGCTAAGCATTGGGCTAACCAAAAAACGGCGTGAATACCTGCGAGAAAAATTGGCGGAACTGCAAATGGGGCTAGAGAACCGAATGGATACGCCCATTGGACTGCTCTCGGGCGGACAGCGCCAAGCCATAACGCTTCTGATGGCAGCGATGCGGCGACCAAAAATTCTTCTACTGGACGAACACACTGCAGCCTTGGACCCAATTTCAGGTGAGCAGGTGCTTTTTATTACGCAGCAACTAATTGAGCACTACAAACTGACTGCACTAATGGTTACACACTCTATGAATCATGCCGTGCGCTTCGGTAATCGAGTGATTATGATGAACTTAGGCGATGTAGCCTGTGACATTCGTGGTGAGGAAAAACGGGCGCTCACCGAAGAAGCACTCTTGAAACGATTTAGTGAGCGGCATATTCACTACATCTATTGAAATGAACCGTATCATTGTGTGGCATCGCCGTGATTTAAGAATTTCAGATAATACAGCGCTGCATGCTGCGCTGAAAGTGGCGGACGAAGTTATCCCGCTCTTTATTCTTGCCGATGACATCCTAAAGGAGAGAGACGATTTTTCGCCCGCTTGCGTGAAATTTATGCTGCAGTCGCTTGCAGAATTGGCAGTGTCATACCAAAAAATCGGTGGGCAATTCATTCTGCGAAAAGGGCGATTTTTGGAGGTGTTGCGAGAGGTCGTAAAAGAAAGTGAAGCCAGAGCAATTTACTTCAATGAAGACTATGAGCCCGCAGCAAAAGAGCGAGATAGAAAAGTAAGAGAAGAGTTTTCTAAATTAGGCTTGGAGGTCAGAGCATTCAAAGACCAAGTTTGCTTTGCACCAAGCGAGATATTAACTGCGCAAGGGAAACCATACACCATCTACACCCCTTACAAGAAAAATTGGCTTTCTCAAGCAGAAAAAATAGCTGAGCCTGTCAATGCGCCAGTTCGCATTAAATCGCCCAATCTCCCAAGTATTCCTGTGCCAACAGTAGAGGAATTAGGGTTAAAAGAAAGTGTAACACTGCTGACACAAGGTGGAGAAAGGAGCGGTGAGGAGACACTAAAAAAATTCTTAGAGAAAAAGATTTTGCGCTACAAAGTAGATAGAGACTTTCCTAGCGCGGAGGGAACAAGTTTGCTTTCTGCACACTTACGATTTGGCACAGTTTCAGTTCGCAAAGTCTATTTCGCCGCAAGAGCAAAAGAAGAAAATGCAAATTCATCGGAAAAAGCAGGTATAGATACATTCATTGCTGAGTTGATTTGGCGAGATTTTTATTTTCAGATTCTTGACCATTTCCCCTTCGTAGAAAAAGAAAGTTTTAAGCCAGAGACGCGAAAAATTAAGTGGGAAAATCGAGAAGATTTCTTCTTAGCATGGAAGGAGGGGAGAACAGGCTACCCAATTGTCGATGCAGCAATGCGCCAGCTCAATCAAACAGGTTGGATGCACAATCGCCTCAGAATGATTGTTGCGAGTTTCCTAACAAAAGATTTGCTCATTGATTGGCGATGGGGCGAGAAGTATTTTATGCAACGCTTGGTAGATGGCGATATGGCTGCCAACAACGGTGGCTGGCAATGGTCGGCTTCGACAGGCACCGATGCACAGCCCTATTTTAGGATTTTTAATCCTATTTCACAATCCAAAAAGTTTGACCCGAAAGGTGAGTTTATTAAAAAGTATGTGCCAGAACTCTCAAAAGTGCCAGAAAAATACATTCACAATCCCGCCGAATTTTTGCAGTCATCTCCGCTATTGCAATCAGAATTCGGTGTAAGGCTCGGCGTAGACTACCCACTTCCAATCGTGGAGCATACCAAGCAGCGTGAAAAAGCCTTAAAAATGTTTAGGGAAGCAAGCGCATAGCTTGGCGCATCTAAACTCTTTTCAAAATCATACCTGAGTAACCTGAAAGAGACAGTGAAAGTGAGGAAGAAGTTTTAGAAACGATAAAGGTTTTCCCGCTTAGTTCATCTCTCCAGACACCAGCAGGCAGTAACAACTTCTCAGATTGAGTAGTTTGCAAGGGATTAATAATGACCACAACAAGCTCATCTTCATACTTTCGCTCATAGCAGACAAGGTTTGCCTTCAGGTATATGGGCCTGAATGTGCCATAGCGAATTGCTTTACTTTGCCTGCGAATGGAGATGAGTTTTTTGTGAAACTCAAAAAGCGATTGGTCAAATTCAACAGTGTAAGAGATGTCTGGTCGGTAAAGATGAGTTTCATTTTCATATCGAAGGTCTGGCCAGAGCATCGGTTTGCGGTCGTCAGGGTCATCAGCACCCCACATTCCAGCTTCTGTGCCGTAGTAAAGCATCGGTGAGCCAAGATAGGTCATCTGAAAAACTGTAATCGCTTTCTGAAGTGCGCGTTCCGTTTCATTAGGCTTACGCGGGTCGTATTCAGGGTGATAACGCAAGGAAGACTGTCGGTCATAGTCTCGGTTCGGATTGACAATCATTGAAGCAAGGCGATCTGTATCATGGCTCTCGAGAAGATTGAGAAGTCCGTAGTTGGCTTCTTGGGGATATGCAGCAAGCAGGGCTTCCAGTTTCTTAAGAAAGTCTCGACTGCTTGGAATGCTTCGCTTGATAAAGAATTGGAATGTCAGAATCGCAAGTTGATAATTGGTGACGGCATCGAATTCATCGCCTTGGAGCCATTCGCGTGCATTTTTCCAAATTTCGCCAACTAAATATGCATTAGGATTGAGTGATTTTGCATATTGTCGCCACATTTTCCAAAATTGATGAGGTACATCATCGGCAGCATCAAGTCGCCAGCCGTCAATACCCTTTTCTACTTTACCGTCGGGCAGCATCCAGCGCTTCGTAATCGCAAAAAGGTATGCACAAACTTCAGGGTGCAGACCAGAAAGCGAATCGCGTGCAAAAATAGGTAAGGACTTTGAGCCGTGCCAGCCAGCGTAATCGAACTTTGTGCCTTTGGTGGAATCGTCCCAACTTATAATGTGATACCAGTCTTTATATCGTGATTTTTCTTGATGCCGCAAAACATCTTGAAATGCCCAAAAAGTGCGCCCAGTATGATTGAACACACCATCGAGAATAATGCGAATACCGCGTCGGTGTGCTTCCTCAACAAGTTTAAGAAAAAGTCGGTCAGCACTTGTCCATTGCCAAGTATTAGGGTCAGCGGGATTTTCTTTGGAGATAATTTCAAGGTCGCCAGCAGGGTCTGGACCAAAGTTAATATCAATGTGATGCAAAAGTGTGGCATCGTATTTATGAAGCGACGGCGCTTCGAAAAGGGGGTTGAAGTAAATTACTTCTATACCTAAGTCAGCAAGGTAATCCAACTTATCCAAAACACCTTGCAAATCCCCACCGTAGCGACGACGAAATACATTATCATAGAAATTCGGAGAGTGAGCTTTTTCCTCAGAAGTAAGCGCATACCAATTGCTTGTCCAAGAGTGAGCCTTCCCCGTTGGTGCAGATTTATCAAAAGTAGGGTCATTATGCGGATCTCCGTTACGGAATCGTTCAGGGAAAATTTGATAAAAAACGGCACCCCTTGCCCAGTTTGGTGCAAAAGAAGAAGTTGGCTTCATCTGTGCAAGCAAGATGTGGCTGAAAAAAAAGCTAAGGATTAAAGGAGCGTAGCGCATTGAGACTGGGAATCTTAACTTGATGCACTTTCGTAGCGGCGAAGTGCAAAGTAAAAAAACTTGACGGTGAAAAGTAGTGAAAATGTGCTAATAAAAAAGCAAGTAAGAAAAGTGTTGATGTCGAACCCACGCAAAATCATCGTAGAAGGGATTGAAGAAATGACAATCATTGGAAGAAGATAGAGCAAAAAGAATCGCACAAGGCCTTTGTAGATAGCTTCTGGGCGCATAGCCAGCTGGTAGAGGTGGTGAAAGCCCCACTGTAAGCCAGTCGAGGCATTCACAAAGATAAACCCAAGTGCAGCAAAGAAAACTTGAATGGAATACATTACAACTAAACCAGAGATGACCAAGACGACGTATCCGAGAATGTCTAGAAACGTGGGCGTAAAGTCCAAATTAAGGAATGCAATCGCAAGCAAGCCCAAAGCAAAGACGAGGTCTAAGAGAGAGCCAAATGAGACAAAGCGCATCGTAGAGTAGATAAGCGGTGAAACAGGCTTAGAGAGAATGAGATCAAAATCACCCTTTCGAATGAAGTCACTGATTTGCCAAATTCCAGAAGCAAAGAAGGTCATATCAATTGCATCAATTACGAAGGTAGTAGCCATAAAGAAGAAGACATCGCTGCGCGTATAACCAGCAATTGTGCTGGTATTGAAGTAAATGACTTCAAAAAAGCCTAAATTCACCGCATACCAAATGATGTCCATCACAAACACCAGAAAGAAGTTCCCGCGATACTGAACATCGCGCGTGAGGCAATTCTTGATGAATGCCCACTCTAATCGGAGAAAGCGACGGATACCGTAAATGAGTGACTGCAAACGGTTAAACACGCGTCAAAAATGCAAATTTGAAAAAATTTACTATATTGTACGGCTACAAAATATAAGCATAGCAAATATAGCGCAAAACTGGCATGAAATCAACCTAAGCCACTGACAGAGTATCCTAATCCTTAACAAACGCTAAAAAATTTCAGGAATATGCGGACAAATGTGAAGCTCACTATCGTAGCATTTTGGCTGCTTGGCACCTTAGCGGTGGGCTGCAGCAATAAAGAACTGGAAGAAAAAGTAATGCGCTTAGAAAAAGAGAAAGCACAAGCACAGGCTGACTTAGACGAAAAGCAGCGCCAGATTGATGACATCTTGGCGGCAATGAGCGAAATTCAAGAAAGCCTGAATGCTGTGCAGGAAAAGCAGGGTGTGGTAACGAAGGTAGCCAGCGACATTGAAACTCGCCAAAGAGAAAACACGCAAGCTGTAAAGACGCAAATTCTCAATAGCATCCAGGATATTGACCAAGTAATGGCAGAAAACCGCAAGAGAATGGAAGCTCTGCAGCAAAAAGTCAAAGGCTATCAAGGTAAAATCACCAACTTGGAGCGTATGGTGAAGTCCTTGCAAGAGACGATTGCGCAGAAAGACAAGGAAATTGCGATGCTCAAGGAAGAAGTGGCAAGGCTAAACATTCAAGTGGCCACGCTAACAAGCTCCGTGCAAGAGAAAGAAAGCATCATTCAAGAGCAGGAAAAGGCCCTGAAAACAGCTTACTACATTGTGGATACAGAAAATAACCTGCGAGACAAAGGCATTCTAGAATACAAAGGCGGTATCATTGGAATAGGAAGCACAATTACGACCACTCAGGATTTTGATGCGTCCAAGTTCAAGCAGATTAACATCAATGATGTGAAGGAAATCCCGATTCCAAGAAATGTCTACCAGATTAGGATTTTGACGACACACAGTTCAAGCTCATATGAGCTATCGCCCGTTACAGACAAAGAAGCAGTCTTGAAAATCAAGGACCCACAAGAGTTTTGGAAAAAGTCTAAGTTTCTTGTGGTGATGATGTGGAATTAAGCTGTAGACGCAGTTGGGCAAGTGTCCGAGAGGCGAATTATCTCCTCACTAAATGAATCACGAGTAGGAGAGAGTTTCCAGCACCGCACTTCTGGCTGCCGAGTGGCTGTAACGCTGACAATTGGATACCACCAGTTCGTGAAGGGAAAATGCAGACGGTCGAATTCAGAAGGAATAGCAGGGGCGTTGGGGTGAGAGTGGTAGAAACCCCAAACACCCAAGCCTTTCTTCAATGCAAGACGCTCCGCCTTCACATAGTCCAGCGGGTCTATTTCAATGCGATTGTGCCGAGCCTCGAGCCGCACATTAGGGAGAGGAAGTATTTCAGTGACAACTAAGGTGATGTTGCGAGCATCTTCAAGCAAGTAGCCAAGCAACAAGCCACCGCACTCTTCTGGGAAAGTGTCTACTGCGTGCTGTTGCATAGCTTCAAGCGTTGTGCGAGAAAGCTGAAGCATGTGGCGAAACGGAAAAGTTCTAACTTGCAACGGCTGAAGGAAGCGGTGACGCTGCAACTCGACCAATAAAGATAAGCTTGCTATCTTCGTAAATACCCTGTGGGGTGGGTGCAAGACCAGATGGAATCAGATAAAGGTTGCCCCGATTCGACTGACCACGAAAGAGTCGCTGCATCGCAAACTCGGATTCAAGATGAAGCAAGAGGCGGTCGCTACGCACACCTGTTAAATTCACAGGCGAGTCGAGACAAATGACCAAAGACTTCTCGACATAACCTGTTACTTTCTTTTCAAGCTCAGCGACAGTAAGAATCGTGCCTGTAACTTCGTCAGTGGCCGGTTGGTCGAACTGAAAGCCAACTGGCGAGGTAACCTTGAGCGAGAGTTTCATAGCAGCCGAACTTTGATTGAAAAACAGAATCATAGCTTTCAAGCGTTAAGTTACTCAGTCTTCTTACAACCTCCCAAGCCACTACTGCTTGAACGAAATTTGGACAAAAAGAATTCAGCGGAGCTGTGCGCACTCGCACAGCCTGCGCACGCTATCACACTACCAAAAGCATGGAAAAAATGCCAAGATTTAAGCTGGAAATTGAATATGAGGGCACGCGTTACAGTGGCTGGCAAGTGCAGAAGCACGCAAGAACTGTGCAAGGCGAGTTAATAGAGGCAGTAAAGCGAGTGTTGCCAGAGCAAGAGATAGATTTGCAAGGTGCAGGACGCACCGACGCAGGCGTGCACGCTTTGCGACAGGTGGCACACTTAGACTGTGAAACGCGCATTCCGCCCGACATTTTGCGGCTCAAGCTCAACGATGAACTGCCAGCCGATATTCACATTCTGTCGCTGCAGCCAGTGCCAAAGAGTTTTCACGCACGGCATAGCGCTATTGCGCGCAGTTACATCTACCAAATTTCAAGGCGGCGCACCGCGTTCGGCAAACGCTTTGTGTGGTGGATAAAAGACGAGCTGAGTCTCGAAGCAATGCAACAGGCGGCTGCACTCTTTTCAGGAATGAAAAACTTCGAGTCTTTCACGGCTGAGCGCGATGAGGACAAATCAACGCTGGTGCTGATGCACCCGATTGAAGTCAAGGCGTGCGGCGACCTAATCTTGCTGCGCTTTTTTGGCTCACACTTTCTCTGGAAAATGGTGCGTCAGAGCGTGGGAGTGATTGCGGAGGTGGGGCGCGGCAAGCTGAGCCTAAGCGAAGTGAGAGAATTTTTTGAGAAGAAATCAGACCGACCTGCCCAACTAACTGCACCACCGTCTGGCTTATTCTTTGAGGGCGCGTATTACCGCAAAACGGAGCGCCCTGGACCGCTCAAGCCAGCACTGACACTTGCCTTCGAAACAAAGGGCGAAGAAACCAAAATACCGTTGCAGGGCGAAACGCAACACACTGAGGTGGAAAGCCTGCGCAAAACCGAAAAGTGAGAGTAGAGGACAAAACAGTGCAATGCGCAAGCTATGCCAGCGTCTCAAACTCGACCGTAACAGGGTAGTGGTCGGAGCTTTTTTCATCGCTATGGATGGTGGCGCACTTTGCCCGTGAGGCTAGTTTCGGTGAGGCATACACGCAATCAATACGCCAGCCGATATTTCGTTCACGAGCACCTTTCCAATACGGAAACCATGTGTAAAGCCCAGCTTGATTAGGATAAAAGTCACGGAAAACATCACGAAGGCCAGCAGCAAGCAAACGGTTAAGGGCTTGGCGTTCATCAGGGCGGAAACCGGTAGCATTCTCACTTTGCTGCGAAGGGTGAAGGTCAATTTCTTCTCGTGCAACGTTGATGTCGCCTGCAATAATTACTTCTTTGTGGGTCTGCAAAGTTTGTCTGACAAAGGTTTCCAGTGCTTCAAAAAAGCGCAGTTTGAGAGCGTAGTGTTCAGGTTTTTCGCCTCTGGGAAAGTAAGTGCCTAAGAGCAAGGTGTTACCCAACTGCAGTTGCAGGAGCCGATTTTCGACATCAAACTCAGGGATTGCAAACTGCGGCTCACCATACTGCTCAATCACAGAGTGATGCACCAAAGCGCCGACACCACTGTAGCCAGCTCGCACTGTGGAGTCGTTCCAGTAGGCTTGGTAATGCGGGAGTGAGGTGAGGGTAGCGGGGATTTGGCTACGCGTGGCTTTCAGCTCTTGAAGCACAAGCACATCGGGCTGATGGGTTTGAATCCATGCAAGAAGAGCTTTCTCACGAGCGCGAATGCCGTTGATGTTCCAAGTGGCTAAGCGCATTGGTTAGGCAGTAAGGATTGGCAAAGTCAAGGCAGCAATGGCAGAACCCAAGAGCACAATTACGAGCTTAAGCGCCATCCGATTACGCACTTTGCGAAGATGTCTGAAAATCAGCTCTCGCTCCTGCATCGCAGCATCGTAGTTTGTTACGACCACAGTCTTGCAAATAATCGGTGAGTAAATCCAGCGCCCTTTGGAAGAAGGGCGCCGTGCTTGCATTTCCACCAGAGCCACATTGCTGCGGTAGGCAATTGGATAAATGCGCTGACGGGAAAACTCTGTCCAATCCATATTGTAATGAAATTTGAAGCGCACCTCGCAATCGGGGTTATTGTCCAAAAAGTGATTGACATTGAAAATGACGCGTTGCAAGCGTGGATTGACACGCGTAGAGAAAGAGAGCCACTTGAATTCATATAGATTGCTCGGCGGCACAGCTTTTGCGGCAGCTGCTTTTTCATTGATGGGGAAGCCATAGCCAGCCATCAGGTCTTCAACCGTAACCTGACGCTGCTTGACGCGAGCACGTGTCGAGAGCTTTTCAAAGCGCTTGGGGAAACGAGCAGCAAACTCGGCATCATATTCCGCTTTGCGCACAGGGTCTAAGAGCACGCGCTTGGCTTCCAAGATAAGCTTGGTGCGCTCATGTGCCTGAGCTTGCATATAAGCATCTGCATTCTGAAATCGGTCGGGGTGCCACTGCTTGATTTGTGCCATATACGCCGCTTGAATCAGCTCGGGCGGGTCGTAAGGGCGCACACGCAAGACTTCGTAATAGTTCTTGAACGCACCGTGTGAGGCTGGCATAAGGTTGTTCGGATACTACTTCTGAACTACAACGGCAACTGTGCTAGAAAAAGCACAAAAGTTTTCGTCAAAGCAAAGATAGACTTTTGCAGAAGGCAAAGCAACACAAGTTGCACTGCCCTTTGCGATGAGCAGTGCATCCAATTAAGGCAGAGCTGCCGTCACATCAAGCAGTTGGTGACGCAGAAGAGACAGGCGTGCTATGGCTTGTCCACTCTAAGGCTTCGGCAATGGTTGGGAACTGTGCGATGAAAATCTCGCGAATGGCATTGGCAATATCACGATGCTCCTTTTGCGTAGCAGGATCGCAGCGCACTTGCAAGTAGTGAATCCAGCTACGCACCGAGCCTTTCATATAAAGCCTCGTAACCGTGTTCAGAGGCAAGAGCACGCGTGCAGATTCTTTCGCGATACCTTTAGCTAAGGCTTCTTCATAGCGCTGAAAGGCTAGCGAAGCCACTTCACGCTGCGCGGCACGAAACCACGCTTTGGTGTCTTCATCAAAATCATCGAGCGAGTTTTGGCGGTTCTTTTCATCTTGCCGCCGTGCCTCATAGACTTCATAATCCAGCGCTTTGGCATAACGCTGACTAAACTCTTGAAACGAAAAGCTGCGATGGCGCAGAATTTGCGGTGAAATGGCGCGCGTAGTCGTAATCTCTACGGTCATATCCACCATTTCAAAGATGCTCCAGTGTTTTTGGCGAATGCAGAAACGCAAGAGCTTAGCGTAGTCAGGGTTTTCTTGATGAGGGCTTGAGACACGAGCACAGTAAGCGATTAAGCCTTCGGGCGTGGTGTCTTTGCCATCAATTTTGATAAGTGGTGAAGTAATTGAAATAAGGCGAACATTCATTTTTTCAAAGCAAGACAGATTTTAGAATTCATAACCCAGTGCAAAGTAAAAAACAGGTGGTGCAGTTTGAATGAAAGTGGTGCGTTCAAATTCACCGAGCCGAAAACTAATTGCCGTTGCAAGGCGCGCTAGCCCGATTGGCGTTTTAAGCGAGATTTCTGCGCCGATACCGTGCAAAAAGTCGCGTAGCTTAACATCGCTGGCAAATTGCCAGATGTTGCCAATGTTGTAGTGCAGGCTGAAAAAGGTAGGCACGACAAGCTGAATCGGGAGGGGCACTTGTGCTTCAAGACCCGCAGCAATCAGTTGCCGACCACGAAGTTCATCAAGTCGCAAACCGTAGAATGTAGCGCTAAACTGTGAGCCGATGCCGCCCAAGCTAAATTGTTGAATAAACGGTGTAGTGTTGTCGGCAAAGCCAGCACTGAGTCGCAAGCGTCCAACCAGTGTGCCCCCTAACCATGAGGCGTTTTCCTCGTGAGAAAAGAAGATTTTTGAAAAGCTAATGTCGCTGCCTAAAAATGAGGGGCTAAAGTCGTAGTAGATGTTGGTATAAGCGCCTTCAGTAGCGCCCAGTGCAGCGTTGCGCGTGTCGACCGTGAAGCGAGTGCGCAGTGTCGTAATCCAAGCTGCTTCCTGCGCAGGGGAAAGCGAGAGCGGCACCAGCTCATTACGGGCACGAATACACTCCACAATTGCACTACCGTCGCGATAAAGTTGCCAGCCTACAGCGGCGGAAATACCCCAGATGCGCTGGGCATACTCACCAGTAATCTGTCGTTCAGGCTGCACAAGCGGAGCAGCAAATTGCGTCTGAAAGCCGAACACGTTACGCTGTTCGTAAAATGCGCGCGCAAAAAGCGTAACATAACTTTGCCACAAGCGATGCACGCGAAACTCTGCCTGAGTCAAAAAGCTCCGCTGACCAAGCATTGCCCAGCCGCCTAACTCGGTAGCTGCGCCTAAGAAATTTTCATTGCGAAAGTCCAAAAAGAGCTGACCTGTGTAAATGTCGTCGAAGCGCACGCCAACGCGTAGCAACTCAAAGAATCGTTCATCTAACTTAACTTGCAACCGCGCTGCAGTGTGCTGACTAGAATCTGACCACTGCTCCGTCCACATTGAGACGCGATTAAAAATCCCCGTGTTGTACAAGCCAGAGATGGAAGCGCGCACATCTTGCGTGCGCAAGGGCTCATTGAGCCTTACCTTCATTTCGCGCTCAATGACAAAGCGCTGCGCCCAGCCTCGGCTCTGCCAGATTGAAACATCAATGAGTTTCCCAGTATCTACCTCAATGTGTAAAGTGTCGTTCAAAATAGCGACGCGCCGAAGGCGTGCCAGTGCGTAACCTTTTTCACGGTAGAGCCGCAGCACACGTTCCAAAAGCAGCATTCCATCGCGATTTGTATAGGGGCGGCCGCATACAGAATCAAACAGGGCTTGAGCGGGGCGAAGCATCTCTTGCTGTGCGCCGTGAAGCACAACTGCAGTAAAGCGTGGCGTGGGACAAAGGTGAAACGTAACAATTTTGCTAACAGTGTCCACTTCAGCAAATACGCGCGTAAAGTAGTCTGTCTCCAAGAACTCAGCCAGTGCAGCTTTGACGCCAGTTGCCACTTCAGCGATGCGAGTGATGCGCTCGGCATATGGCGCACAAGGCTCTATGCCAACGATACGCTTCTCATAGCCACAAATGTCAAAATCGTTTTTTGGAGTTAACTTGATGTCTGCCTTGATGCGGTCAGCTTGCACGAGTGCGGCTTCATAACCAGCATAGAGCAATTCTTCAACGCGCTCAAAGTTGGTGGCACTGCGCCCGTTGAGATGCGGTTCAATAACTCGATGTGCCAGTTGCAATTGCTTCCGATTGGGCTCTTGCATCATAATGCCAATAACTTGGTCAGCAGCTTGCCAAGGTAAGTCGAGGTCTTGTGAGCTTTCGTAAAGTGGGCTAGTGCTCTTGACAGCGAGTTTGTAGTCTACGCCAAGCGAGTCCAAGACATCGACAGGAATGTTGCTAAGCAAGCCACCATCTGCAAGCTGAAGAGAGCCTTGCTCAATAGGAGCAAAAAGCAACGGCACAGCGGAGCTGGCGCGCATGGCTTCAGAAAGCGAACCTTGACGCAAGATGACGCGCCGACCCGACACCAAATCAGTGGCAATTGCACAGAAAGGAATTGGCAGTGTCAGAAAGTCGCTGTGCTCTGGTTTATAGATGCTCTGAAGCGTGAGCAGGTCTAATGTTTCTGTAAGTTTCTGCGCAGCGGAAAGCGATTTAGGAATAATGAGCCGAAGCCCGCTAAACTGAAGCGTAAGAGCTGCTTTGTCGCGCACGTGCTTTTGCTCCAAGAAAAGGTTGCGTCGCTCTTCACTTTCACTGAGTGCCGTCAGTTCTGACCAGTTAAGCTGCTGCGAAAGCGACCACAGGTCATTTGCCGAATAACCACTGGCGTAAAGCCCCCCTACAATAGCGCCCATACTGGTGCCTGCAATAGCGTCAATCGGAATCCCTTTTTCTTCAAAAGCTTTAAGCACCCCGATGTGAGACAAGCCGCGTGCACCGCCACCCGAGAGGGCTAAACCGACTTTCTTCCGCAAAGGCTGTTGATACGGTGCAATCGCATAGCGGCGAGGTTGAAACGAAAGGGTGTCGGGATAAATCCGAATAGATTGAGCCAAAGCGTGAGCGCAACTGAAACTGAGCACAAGGAGCGCCCAAAAGGCGGGCAGCATAATCCGTAGGTGCTGCATCATGGATCACGCTGAGGTTTGACCTAAGTTAAGCGCGCGAATAGGCATGGCAACAAAGTGCCAAGCGGCAATGCCCGTAAGACCTGCAAAGATACCAATCCCCAAGAATGCTTCACGAATGCCAATCGTTTCGCAGAGCCAGCCCGTTGCGGCAGATGAAAGTGCCGTCATACCTGCTACCGCAACATTGAGGAAGCTAAACACCTTGCCCAAGTCTTCGCTGGGCGCAAGCCGCTGAATAAGCACGCTACGTGGCACAATAATGAAGATGATAAATGCAGAATGAATGGCAGCATAGAGGCAAAGTTCCTCAACAGAGCGACAAAAGTAATACGGACAGTAGGTAAAGCCGTCCATTATCAAGCCAAAAGCCCAGATTTTTTCATAGCCAATGGCGCGCGCACGTGAGGCAAAAATGTTCATCAAGAATCCAACCAGCAGCATCATTACGGCAAAGATAAACTCAATGAGCGCAAAGACTTCAAGCCCTCTGCCTAACTCCTTCTTTATCAAGGCAGGTGTGGCAATCACTGCAGCGCCCATCAAGAAAAGATTATTGAGCGACGTAATGATAAGAATACCGCGCAAGGGCACATTGCGCTGAATGCGCTGAAGACTCGCCTTCGTATCCGTCAAGATTTGCAGCAAGGAAAATGGGCTGGATGCTCTATGTGCAGGAAGTGCAATCGCCCAAATGAAAAAGTATGAGGCGAAAAATGTGAGCGCAGTAATACCTAACAGGTAGGCAGGCATCACGACTTGTGCCAACACGCCAACCGCCAGCGGTGCAAGAAGAAATGCAATTTGCTCTGATGTTTGCACCAGTGAGTTGGCTTTTAGCAGCGCAACTTCTCGCTCATAAGGAGACCCTGTAACCAGTTCTGGAATTGCAGCATTGCGTGCAGGCACGAAAAATGCACTGAACGCTGAAATTGCAAACGCCACCGCCGCTAGCCACCACGCTGAAAGCAAGTTGAGAAAGAAAAGCATCGGCACAAGCAAAACGAGCACGCCCCGTGCAAGGTCTGCAATAAGCATCACAGCACGGCGAGAAGTGCGGTCAATGTAGGCACCCGCAAATAGCCCAAATAGCAGAATCGGCAGGTAACTAAACATCTGCACCAAACCCGTAATCGCACTGCTACCTGTAAGCTCTAACGCTAAGAAAGGCAATGCCAACATAAAAAGCGACTCGCCAAACTTGGCAATGATTTGCCCGACCCACAAAAGTCCTAAGTTGCGGTTGAGGAAAAGTGCCTTCAGCAGCGCGTTCATACTAAAAAAGAAGCAGGTTTGTCATGTCTATCCGCAGGAATAGTGTGGCTGGCCAGAGAAAGCTAACTTAATAGATTTTGCCTTGAAAGCCACGCTACGGCTCCGCACGCATTTGCTTGTAGAAGTTGATAAGTCCATTCGTGGAAGAGTCGTGAGAAAACACGGGTTCTTTGGTTTCAAGCTCAGGCAGAATTTTCTTGGCTAACTGCTTGCCAAGCTCCACGCCCCATTGGTCAAAGGCATTGATGTCCCAGATAATGCTCTGCACAAAGATTTTGTGTTCATACATCGCAATAAGGCTGCCCAATGTGCGTGGCGTCAGTTTCTTGAAAAGAATCGAGTTTGTAGGCCTGTTGCCTTCAAAGACCTTGTGCGGCAAAAGTTTTTTGAGCGCTGCGCCTTTCAGACCTTGTGCTTGAAGTTCCGCTTCAACTTCTGCTTCAGTCTTACCTCGCATAAGCGCTTCAGTTTGAGCAAAGAAGTTCGAGAGCAGAATCTCGTGATGATTTCCAATCGGGTTATGGGTTTGACACGGCGCTAAGAAATCACACGGAATAAGCTTGGTGCCTTGATGAATAAGCTGGTAGAAAGCATGCTGACCGTTTGTGCCCGGCTCTCCCCAAACAATCGGTCCTGTCTGGTAGTCGACAACCTCACCCTTTTTGGTAACGCGCTTGCCGTTCGATTCCATATCGCCTTGCTGGAAATAGGCAGCAAAGCGCGAAAGATACTGGTCGTAGGGCAAGATAGCATAGCTTTCAGCGCCGAAGAAGTTGTTATACCAAATGCCAAGCAGCGCAAGAATCACGGGCATATTTCGGTCAAGAGGGGCAGTGCGGAAGTGCTCATCCATTTCAAAAGCACCTGTAAGCAGTTCTTCAAAATTCTCAAAGCCAATCGAGAGCGCAATCGAGAGTCCAATAGCAGACCAAAGTGAGTATCGACCGCCGACCCAATCCCAGAAGACGAACATATTGTTCGTATCAATCCCGAACTGCCTCACGGCTTCCGCATTTGTGGAGAGCGCCACAAAATGCTTGGCAATAGCTGCCTCTTGACCGATGCGCTCTAAAAACCAGCGACGTGCAGTGTGGGCGTTGGTGAGCGTCTCTTGCGTGGTGAAAGTCTTTGAAGCGATAATAAAGAGCGTTGTTTCAGCATTCAAGGTGCGCAGTGTCTCAGCAATATGCGTGCCATCAACATTGGAGACAAAGTGCACATTGAGGTCGCGCTTGCTGTAGGGCTTTAAGGCAGCGGTAACCATTGCTGGACCCAAGTCCGAACCACCGATGCCGATGTTCACCACATCGGTAATAGGTTGGCCTGTGTAGCCACGCCACTCACCTTTCCGCACTGCCTCAGTAAATGTCTTCATTTGTGCCAGCACCGCATTGACCTCAGGCATCACATCTTTGCCATCGACTTCAATCGGACGGTTCGAGCGATTGCGCAACGCAATGTGTAGTGCAGCGCGATTCTCTGTCGTGTTGATTTTCTCACCACGAAACATCTTCTCAATGTTGGCTTTGACTTTCGTGGCTTTTGCAAGCTCAATGAGCAAGCGCATCGTCTCTTCGGTGATGCGATTTTTGGAGTAGTCAAGCAAAATGTCACCGACTCGGAGTGAAAATTTTTCAAATCGGCGCGGGTCTTTCTCGAAAAGGTCGCGCAAATGAAGTTTGCTCACCTTTTTGTAGTGTGCGGCAAGTGCTTTCCAAGCAGGCAACTGCGTCAGTGAAGGCATCTTTCGTGTTTTGGTTTTGTCTCTTACTTAAAGTTAGACAATTTGCAGTGAATTGGGCTAAAATGTGCCGTAAATGAACACCAAAGAAGTGAGACAAACAATAGTCTGCGGCGAAACAAAGTCGGGTGTCGCACTGGGACGAGCGAAGTTACTGGTAACGGGGTGTGTAATAGGGTTGCTGGGCTTGGCTGCAGCAGCGCCTTACTTAGCGGCGCAGGGTTTCCCAGAGTGTTACAGCGTATTCCATAGCGTCTGCCACCAAATTGGGGAACGATGTTTCTACATTGGTGAAAAACCGATGGCGCTCTGCGTGCGATGCACTGGCATCTATGCAGGTATTGCCGTGGGAGCGTGGCTGTATGCACCGCACAAAAAGCAGCGTCGCCGCTGGCTTCTGGGACTGCTTGCAGCCTGCGCCGTATTAGGCATAGATGTCAGCGCAGAGGCAATGGGTCTCTACCACAATTTCAAAGCATGGCGATTCATAACAGGACTTTTCTTCGGCGCAGCACTCTCGCCATTCCTAACCAGTGCACTCGCCGAGCAGCTTTGCCGAAGCAAAAGCCATGAGGCGTCCTACAATGGCAGTTAGTGCTTACTTCAACTTCTCGGATTGTGTCACCTTTTGGCAAAGAGAGAAGAAGTTGTAAGGAGCTGAGGCGATGGTATCTCGGAGCGCATAGCTGCTTTTTCTTCTGGGGCTAAATGCATAACTTTTAACTTTTCAAACTTTAAACAAAGAGCAAAACGAAAGATGAAGGTAAGTGTCTCCAAAGTCGATATCCGCACGCAAGCCTTAGATGCAGCGGGCTTCTTAGTCGCAAAAACAAATCGTCAGGAAGAACTGAGCCGACTTGCAGAGACCTTAGGGCTAAATGCATCGGGGCTCAATGGCGATTTCAAAGCAAACGAAGAAGAAGTGTTGATGTTCTATCCCAGAACGCAGGGAATCGAGGCAACGCGCGTCTGTTTGCTAGGACTAGGTGACCTTACATCGCTTGAAGCCATTCGCAAAGCTGCAGCAGCCTTTGCAACCAAAGCAAAAGACTTTCAGCTGGCAAAGGTCGGCATTGACCTCTCTAATGTCGAGATGCTCGCCAAAGCATTAGGCGAAACGCCGGACTATGTGGCACAAGCCGTGGTAGAAGGCTTTGAATTTGGGCGATATGAGTACACCGCACTAAAGACGGAGAAAATAAAGGAACTGAAGCAGGGCAAAGCCTTCAAGCCTGAAAAGAAAGTGGAGCTAAAAGAACTGATTCTCTTTACAACCGAACAAAGCTTCGCAGCGGTGAAGGAAGGAGCAGAAGTAGGTTATGTAATTGCCACATCGCAATCGGCAGTGCGAGACCTGATTAATGCGCCAAGTAATTATATGACCGCAACAGACCTTGCGAATGCCGCAAAAGCCTCTGGGAAAAAGTATGGTTACAAGGTGACAGTATTCGGCAAGGAGAAGTTGAAGCAATTAGGATTTGGTGGGTTGCTGGGGGTCAATAAAGGGAGCAGTGAACCGCCCACCTTTTCGATTCTCGAATACAAACCCTCAGGCAAGGTTCGCGGCAGAGTGGCGGTGATTGGCAAAGGGGTCACGTTTGATACAGGCGGTATCTCGCTCAAGCCCGCAGAAAATATGGGCGATATGAAAGCTGATATGTCCGGTGCAGCAGATGTCATTGGTATTGTTGAGATTGCCGCGCGCTTAAAGCTGCCGCTGCATGTGATTGGGGCCATTCCAGCAACCGACAATAAGCCTAGCGGCACAGCACAAAACCCAGGTGATGTGCTCACTACATACTCAGGCATCACGGTTGAGGTCGATAACACGGATGCCGAAGGTCGTTTGATTTTGGCAGATGCCCTAACCTACATCAAAGAGCAGTATGAGCCAGATGCAATCATTGACCTTGCCACGCTAACGGGGGCTTGCGTGGTAGCACTCGGTAACCCGGTGGCGGGGCTATTCTGCAACAACGATGAACTAGCCGATAAGCTCTTCAAAGCAGGCTTGCGCTCAGGTGAAAAGGTCTGGCGAATGCCACTCTGGGACGATTACGACAAGCAAATTAAGTCAGATGTAGCAGATGTGAAGAATGTGGGCGGTCGGGCAGCAGGTGCAATCACCGCAGCAAAATTTCTTGAGAAATTCATCGGCGACCACCGTGCATGGGCGCACATTGACATTGCAGGACCTGCATTTCCCTCGATGGGTGGTAAGCAGAGCAAAGGCAGCTCTGGCTTTGGCGTCAGACTGATTACAGAGGTGCTCCGAAGCTGGAATGGACAGGCACAAAAAAATTGAAAAAAATTTTGTTGGTGGACTTGCAAATTTGAAATGCACGGTGTATACTTGCATCCACAAGTGGCAAGCAGGTCGCGCCCGCGGCCTGTGGCATACGGTGTGGGGGACGTATGCCAGCCACGTTTTTTTATTTTAAATGCTCCAAAAAACCCGCGGTCGCAAGACGCCCTTGCACACGCTGCGCACGCTGTTGGAAGCTCGTGAAAAGATTCAAAGGCTAAGCGATGCTACAGAAACCAATTCTCATTTACGATGGCATTTGCAACTTGTGCATTCGCCTGATTCGATTCTTAGAGCCAATGAATCAATCAAGTGAAGGTGGACGAGTGATGTTTGTGCCATTTCAGAAAGCAGAAGAGTGGATAGCAAGATTTAATTTGTCGCCAAGCGCCTTGCAGGCTACCCTACATTTCATTGACCGAGACGGCAAGGTGTATGTGAGAGGTAAAGCTATTGAAAAACTGAGCGAGTATTTCCCGCTGCTCAGAATAGGTGGCGCATTTTTTTCGACTGAACTGGGAGAAGCACTCTACAAAGTAGTGGCGCAAAATCGCTATGAAGTCTTTGGATGCGCAGATGAATGCTATGTGGCTCAAAACCCAGAGAAGCCACCAGCACGCGGAGTAGAGTAACTTTACCATCAATGAAAAGCCTTTCAAGCAAAAGCGGAAAACGAATGAAGGTTTTGCATACGGCGGATATTCACATTGGCTACGACACGCACGGACGATTAGATGCGAAAACAGGATTGAACTCGCGCTGGCTGGATGTCAAGCGAAGTTTTGAGTTTATGGTCGAGAAAGCCATAGAAGAAGACATTGACCTGTTTCTCTTCTGCGGTGACGCATATCGCGATGCAATGCCAACACCTACGGAGCAGAGAATTTTCACTGCAGCCGTGCGTCCTCTACTGGAGCGCCAAATCCCAGTGGTGTGCATTGTCGGCAATCATGACCACCCTGTTTCATTCGGCAGAGCCAATGCGCTGCAAGTTTTCCCTGACCTGAATGGGCTAATCTACTTATTTGATAAGCCGAGAGCTCAAGATTTTGAGACTAAATCTGGTAAGGTGCGAATAGTTGGCTTGCCGTGGGCTTCAAAAAGTGCGCTAGCAGGTCTGAAACAACATGCACACAAAACTGACGAAGAGCTGCGCGCAGAAATGCATGAGATTTACATTGAGTTCATTGAAGCGCAAGCAGAAGAAGCAAAAGAGCTGCCCTATCCAGTGATTTTGGCAGGGCATCTCCATGTCGATGTAGCAGCGCTGAGTGAAGGCTCGGAGCGCATTCAGTTTGGTAGAGACCCAATGTTCGGCGTAGCGTCGCTGGCAAAGCGGGCGTTCAGCTATGTGGCGCTGGGGCACATTCACAAGCATCAAGATTTGAACCCGGGCGCAGTGGAGCGTGGCGAACCGCCAGTCGTCTATTCAGGCAGCATTGAGCGCATCAGCTTCTCAGAGGCAAATGACCCAAAGGGCTTTGTGATTGTGGAGTTCGATGACCAGAAGCGCGCTCATTATCGCTTTGTAGAGACGCCAGCGCGGCGTTTTCTGGATATTGCGATAGATGTCAGAGCGGAAGAGACGCCGATGCAAAAGGTAAAGAAGGAGCTGGAAAAATACTGTGCCAGTGAGTCAATCGTACGGGTTCGCATTGCTTGCAAGCCAGCGCAGCAGCGAGAAATTGACTTTAAGGCAATCAAAGATCAGCTCAGTAGTGCATTCAACATTTTGCCGATTCAACTCATCGTAGATGAAGAAAGGGCGACCGCACAGCCAGTGATTAACAAAGCAATGTCAATGAGAGAAGCACTAGTGCGTTACATTGATGTAAAGCGGCATGACCTTGTGCAAAAGAAAGAAAAGCTACTTGCAAAGTTTGATGAGTTGGCGGCAAGCTGAGAAGCGTAGCGTGGCAACAGTTACTTGATAAGGTGATTAGGCACGCCCAGTGGATAGAGCTTTTGAATTTCGGCTTGGATTCTCTGAATTCGGTTTTCAGGGTTCGGGTGAGTGCTGAAAAATTCAGGCGGACGTGCGCCACCAGTCGCTTGGTCTAAAATTTTCATCACTTCAATCATGGCGCGTGGGTCGTAGCCTGCTTCGGACATAAAACGTACGCCAAGAGCGTCAGATTCCAACTCTTCGTCACGACTGTAGCTCATTCCAACTAGTTCGCCGATGACAGCTGCTATCTGTGTAGCTGAAGCATCACCAGTGGCAACCGCCACAGCGCCTGTGAGACCTTGTGTAAGCTTATTTTTCGCAAGTCGCTGTGAGCTATGGCGAGCTACCACGTGCCCAATCTCATGTCCAAGCACACCTGCTAATTGCCCTTCAGTTTGCAGACGGTTGTAAAGCCCAGTGGTGATGAAGACTTGTCCGCCGGGCAGGGCAAACGCATTGACCGTCTTGGGGTCGTTAAGGAGATGAAACTCAAACTTCCACGCCGTTGCTCCTGCAGCGCTCTTTTGCACAATGCGATGTCCAACCTTGTCAATCAAGTCCTGCAAAGCTTTATCGGGGTGCAAGCCGCCATATTGGCGAATCATCTGTGGCGTGGCTTTTAAGCCCAATGCAATTTCCTGACCGGGCGTTAGGTCAACAAACTGGGTTTTGCCTGTGATAGGATTTCGCTCGCATGTGGAAAAGTATGAGACCAGCGAAATAACCACAATTACAAGCGCAATGATGAGGCGCAGCGACCAAAAAGATTGTTCATCACGATAGAAACCCCACATTGTTGATTTACCTGTCTTTGCGCATCCTTACGTCAAAAAAGGCTTGAAAGTTTCAAAGGAGAGGGACTGAACACCAATAGAGAAAAAAGAAATGCCATCTTTCTGCAGCACTGTATCACGCTTGAAAGTGCTTTTTTGCGTAGATTCGAAAGTTTCATTCAGAACCCTACAAATATGGCTTTTTCGTTTCAAACGGAGCACATCTTCTTAGAGTGCATCAAGCCGGCGGTACGACAAATGTCGGCTTATACGGTCGAGGGCGGTCAGTATGCTGGCATCAAACTCAATCAGAATGAAAATCCGTTTGATTTGCCTGAGTGGCTCAAGCGTGAGATTCTCGAGCGCTTTTTGCAGGAGCCATGGAACCGCTACCCGAGCACCTTCGCAGACGAAGCGGTGGCTCAATATGCGAATTTTATTGGCGTGCCTAAGGAGTGCGTGATGATGGGTAATGGCTCTAATGAGCTGATTTACACAATTTTCTTAGCCATCTTGCGCCGCACAGCATCGGTGTTGATTCCAGCGCCATCGTTTTCACTCTACGATAAGGTTGCCGCACTCTTGGAAGCGGAGATTTTGCACGTGGCAATGACGCCATCGCTGGAGTTTGATACAGAGCAAATTCTCGAGGAAGCAGAACGCAGTGCACCAGCGCTCATTGTGCTTTCAACAGCGAACAACCCGACCAGCAGGGCAATGAAATTTGAAGATATTGCTCGAATTGCATCAGAGACGCGCGCGCTGGTTTTGGTCGATGAAGCCTACGCAGAGTTTTCACGCGAACGCTCGGCGCTGGAACTGCTGGAAACTCACCCGAATGTGATTGTGTTACGCACACTTTCCAAAGCATTCTCATTGGCAGGGTTGCGCATTGGTTTTGCAATTAGTAACCCAGCCCTAATGGCAGAGTTGCGAAAGCCTAAAATTCCGTTTGCGTCTTCAAGACTGGCTGAAATTGCCGTGATAAAAATCTTAGAGCACTACTCACTGGTTCAAGCCAGTGTGAAGCAGATTTTGTCGGAGCGAGCGCGGCTACTATGCGCGCTACGCGAGATACCACGCCTACGAGCACTGGAGAGCGATACGAATTTTATCATCATTCAAGTCGAGCAGCCTAAGCAACTCTTTGAAGCCTTGCGTGCCAAAGGGATTCTGGTGCGCGATGTCTCCAAGTATCCGCTAATGGAAAAGTGCTTACGTATCAGCGTAGGCACGCCAGAAGAAAATGACCACTTGCTAAGTGAGCTGAGGCAGCTTTGTGCATGACTTTGAAGTGCTTACGATGCAGCCAAACTAATTGGGAGGGATAAGCAAGCTATTCGGCAAGTCTGTCTTTGCTCAGAGAGGGCAGCAAGATGACAACGGAACTTGTGATTGCTAAATCAAAACCGCTGCCTGCAATGCTAAGCGCCTGAAATGCTATGCCACTTCAGAAACTGGCAGGGGCAGAAATGATGCGCCTCTCACCTGAAGAATTTCGCTTAGCCCCGAAGCACCCGATATACGTGCTATTGCAAAACATTCGCTCAATGTGGAATGTCGGCTCAATTTTTCGCACCAGTGATGCGGCGTGCATTGAGGAGTTGATTATCACAGGCTACACTGCAACCCCACCGCGCAAAGAAATTGAAAAAACGGCATTGGGCGCAACTGAAACGGTTAAGTGGTCATACTGCCAAAATCCCATAGAAGCAATTGCGATGCTGCGTGCAAAAGGCGTCAAAATTGCGGCCCTGGAGATTGCGCGTCCCAGTCGACGCTATGATGCAGTGCAGCTCGAGGACTTTCCAATTTGCCTTGTAGTCGGCAATGAAGTAACTGGTATTGATGATGAAGTGCTGGCAGCCTGCGATTTTGCATTGGAAATTCCGCAGTATGGCACAAAGCATTCGCTCAATGTGGCAGTGGCAGTGGGTATTGCCGTGTTTGAGTTAGTGCGTGTATGGCGGCAGTACGAAGGGGAAAGTGCGCGATAGTGGATTCGAACCACTGACCTCCACCGTGTCAAGGTGGCGCTCTAACCAACTGAGCTAACCGCGCAGCGGCAAAAAACAAGGAGCGTAAATATACGACCTACGTACCAGATTGCCAATAACTTGTTCGCAACAGCCAATCATTTTCTCAGGCTACACAGACTCCGTATTTTTCAGCAAAAGGGAGAAGACGATGGGCGTGGCACTGAGGCTCACTTTTCTGGTGTTTGCTCTCATACTTGCTGTAGCAAGCTTGGTGTTAGTGCCTGCAGCGCTCTGCGGCATAATGCAGACATGGCAAGTCTATGCAGCATGTCTCTTCTACTTCCTGTTTTTTCTGAGCACCATTGCGCGCGTCAGAAAGTACGGCGATTTTTCACCACGTTCACAAGATGCGCAGGTGCAAAGCAAGTGGGGCAAAGTCGCATATCCGATACAGTTTCTTGGTTTAGGCGGTGCACATTGGTTGGCGGTGTATGATTTTTCACAGCATCTTCGCACTGTGTCGGTCTGGTCAGTGCTGGGTGTGTTGGTGATGCTGGTAGCACTCGTCGTCAATCGTCTTGCAGCTCGCGAGCTGGGACGCTTCTGGGATCGATTGCTTATCAAAGATGAACACTACCTTGTAACCACAGGGATTTACCGCATTGTTCGACATCCAATTTATACCAGTTACATTTTGCTGTTCTGCGGTAATATGGTGCTTTTTGAAAGCCTCTGGGCAATGTTGCTACTAATAGTTGTCTGCACCATTTGGTTTGGCACACGCATTCGCATTGAAGAGTCGCTGCTGCTGCGCAAGTTTGGCAATGAATACGCCGAGTATATGCGTCAAACAAAGCGGCTCTTCCCATACCTTTTCTGATAGCACACACCTGCAAAGAGTATCGAAGAGCAAAAGACTGAGAGACGTCTTGGGGCAGTCTTGATGTGAGACAAGATGGGATTATCTTTGTCTTCAGTGAAGAAAAAGGAGAATAACACAATGAAGCGCGTGCTGTTGGTATTTCCACGAGCCGCTAGCGGTGTCGATGGCCCAAGACCTGTTTTCACATCTCATCCTCCGTCACTATTGCAGCGCTGTAAAGAGACGCTGCTGCAAAATCTGATCAAGCGAGCGCAGTTTGCCGTGCCGAATATGGCACTGATGCTCCTGAGCTCAATTGAGGTAGAGGGAGTTGAGCAAAGAATCTGTGATATGCGCTTTGATAAGTTGCCACTGCATGAGCATTGGGATTTGGTGGGAATTACAGTGCATACAGGAGCAGCAACTGCGGCCTTTGAGGTCGCAAGGCAATTTCGCCAAAGAGGAATGAAGGTGGTATTAGGCGGACCGCATGTAACACTTTTTCCAGAGCGCTGCGCCAAAGAAGCCGATGTGATTGTCGTAGGAGAAGCAGACGATATTTGGCAGGAAGTGTTGCAAGACCTGAAACACAACTGCTTGAAGAGGCGCTACCAAGCTACAGAGCTTCCTGACCTAAGTGTGCCAAGACCAATTAAGAAAAAGGCACTCAACATCAAGAACTATTTTACCACCAATCTTATCCAGACTTCGCGCGGATGTCCGTATCGCTGCGACTTTTGCAATGTCTATGTGATGAATGGGGGCACGGTGCGGCATCGCCCAATTGAACATGTGGTCGCCGAAGTAGAGCGATTTTTGAAAGATGACAAGCGTGTTTTCTTTATCGTTGATGACACGGTCAATGCTGATCCGCGCTATGCAAAGGAGCTTTACAAGCGGCTGATTCCATACAAAATTCGTTGGGTCGGACAAGCTACCACGCTACTTGGTCAGCAAGAGGAGCTGCTTAAAATCTTTGCTGACTCTGGCTGCGTTGGACTCTTGATTGGTATTGAAAGTGTAACCGATGCAAGCAATCATCAGCACCGAAAAAAGCAAAACAGTGAGCGGACACTTGCCCGCAACATTAAAGCGATTCGCTCAGCAGGCATTTGCGTCTACGGCAGCTTTATTTATGGCTTAGATGGCGACACAGTTGAAACCGCACAAGCACTCTACGACTTCATTGAAGACACCCACATTGATGTGCCCGGCATTAACCTGTTGCGACCAATTCCAGGCACTGCACTCTTCAAACGTTTGGCAGAAGAAGGCAGACTGCTCTTTGATAAAGATGACATTGAAGCCTTCCGATACAGCTGGGGGCAAGAAATGCAATGCAAACCAAAGTTAATGTCGGTAGAGACTTTTATTGAAGCCTACACATCACTCACAAAACGGCTTTACACTTTTCCAAAAGCTATCAAGAGAGCGATGCATGCGCCGTGCATTCCACACATTATTTTAATGTTTAACCTTTCCTACATCTATATGTATGGACTCTCAAGGCGAGATCTTTTTGCACAGCGCGAGAAACTAAGGCAAGGGCTGCACGGTCAAAATTCGCAAGCGCAAAGTGGGGAGCGCAAACCAGCTGAACTGGACATAGCGGCTTTGTCCTCTGAAACTGAGAAAAGTATCCTCTAAGAGGAGTGTGTAGGGCACACTAAAAGTTCAAGAATTTTCCCTGCGTAAAAGAGGAAAATGATTCATGGCTTGTCAAACGAGTTTGACAAGTAAAGAACCTTCACCATCACGCCAATTCCCAAGCAAGTATCAGTTAGTTTTTTCTGGCGAAAAGCGTTAGATTAAGCGCAGTGTGGGTTCCAAAAACGCAAAGGCAGACGAAGACGTATGGCGAGCTTCCACCTGACACAGGCAAGCGAAGGACTTGCAACAGCTTACCAGCGTTACTTGAAAATTTTTCCAAACGACATTCAACTGGCGTTGCAGATGGTGGGAGAGGAGTGCGACAAGCACATTCGCCGCCTGAATCAACAAGCCCAGACTGCAATTGATAATGTTGAAGGCAATCGTGCACGAGAAATTTATCAAGTGATGCAGACGGTAACAGGGTCGTTTTTGACAGGGCTGGGAGTGTATGCTGCAACAGTGAGTTACCTGCTCAAAAACGACACGGAAGAATTGTCTGAACTAGGACCTTGCTTGGACTGGCGACTGTCGCTCCCAATTGACCAGTGGCGAATCAAGAAAGTCTTAGCTGATGACTTAGGGTTGCTGCTGCGAGTGTCATTAGAAGAAGCAGGTTGGGCGAAAAAATTGGAAAAAGCGCTCTCGCTCTATCAAGGTGCAGCGAAAGACGAGGACTTTGCCAAAGCTCTCACGGGGCTGAACGAGCTTCTGGACTCGGGTGAAGCACCGCATAGCGATTACCTTATTTTGCATCGCATCGGTCTAATGCATCTCTATGTGCCCTCGCTGCTAGATTTGGCAAAAGCTGAAGCCTACCTCATCAAATCGGCAGAGTGCGTAATGGAAGAAAGCGACCCGCAGGCAAAGCGGCTGATTAGTGCGCTAGCCGATTATGGTGCAAAAGGAATGACCGAAGAGTTGGCTTTCCTGATGAAGCGTGTGGCGGCTGAGTCCT
Source organism: Chloroherpetonaceae bacterium (assembly GCA_025056565.1). Taxonomy (NCBI): domain Bacteria; kingdom Pseudomonadati; phylum Chlorobiota; class Chlorobiia; order Chlorobiales; family Chloroherpetonaceae; species Chloroherpetonaceae bacterium. Next base: position 114,317 of record JANWWA010000008.1, read on the forward strand.
ATTTTCAGGCGGGAATTGCCTGCTTAGCACAGGGCGAGTTTTATGATGCAGCCGATATCTTTTCAAAGAGCCGAGAGCTGTATCCGCTGCCTGAGGCAGGATATTTGCAAGCAAAGTCAATGATGCTTGCGGGAAGAGACCAAGAAGCAGCAATCATCTTAGAGCAGGTGATTCGCCAGCAACGTATCTATGCGTTCAAAGCTGCAATTGACCTTGACATTTTCCAAAAGCCTGCGACGCAAACGGCACTCAGAAAGGTGCGCGATGAGGCATTCCGAGAAACCGCTGTGCATATTCAAAAGTGCCGAGCAGAAATGGTGCCAAATAGCCAAGCTGCCCCAATCCTTGGCGAAATTGAGCAGCGAATTAAACAGCGCACTTACTATGCAGTGCTAAGTGGGATAGATGACTTGCATCGCCCAAGAAAGTGGAAAGTAATGCCAACAATCTTCGAGCTCAAGCGAATGATTGTTGGACATACGCTGCGCGTCAATGCACTTGCCTTCAGTGCCGACAGCACAATGCTGGCGTCTGCAAGCTGGAAAGTTATTATCTCTAATGCTGCCACAGCCGAAGAAATCCAGAGTCTATCTGGGCATTCAATGAAAGAATTTGTCAATCACGTGGCGTTCAGTCCAGATGGCAGCAAGTTGGCAACCGCCAGCAGCGATATGACCTCTAAAATTTTTGACGTTAAAACTGGCAAAGAGCTCTATGCCTTAGAAGGACACAAGCAGAGTGTCAATCGCGTGGCATTTAGTCCCGATGGCACAAAGCTCGCCACGGCAAGCAGCGATAAAACCATTATCGTTTGGGACGTCAGAACAGGTGAAAAGCTAAAAGTGCTCAAGGGGCACGAGCAGAGCGTAACGTTTGTTGGCTTCAGCCCTGATGGTGAATTTCTGGTTTCTTCTGGAGTAGATGCCGTCATCCATTACTGGGATACACAGAATTGGAAAAAGGTCAAGACACTTAAAGGGCACACGCACAATGTAACTTGTGCGGCGTTTTCTGCCGATAGCAAGCTGATGGCAACATCAAGTTGGGATAAAACGGTCAAGCTCTGGCGTTTCAAGGAGGGAACGGAAATCAAAACGCTCACTGGCCACGCAAATGGTGTCGATAGCGTTGCGTTTAACTTTGATGACAAAAATTTAGCTACGACAAGCTACAATCGTGTAAGCAAGATCTGCGAAATCAAGCTTTGGGATGTAGACTCTGGGCAAGAAATACAGTCACTCGTAGGGCAGTTCTATGCTGTAGCGTTTAGTCCTGATGGGAGTACGATGGCAGTAGCAAGTGGTGACAAGACGGTTAAGCTACTGAGCTCACCAGAATTGACAGTCGATGAATTTATCGCGCTAGAGCGAGAAGCGCGCCGAGAAATTGAGCAAGCACGCAAAGCAGCGCAGTCACAGCCCACACCGAATGGTCAAGGAAAATCACCGTACCCTGAAGAGCGCCGCTCAGGTCGCGAGCGCAGAAAGGTCTCGTTCTGGTTAGGAGAAGGTGACCGGCGAAGTGGTCAAGACCGTCGAGTGAATTCTTAACTGAGCGGAAGCGTTGTATTAACGCTTGAAGTTTATTACCTTGCAGTGAGTTTTTCAGTAAATTGAAAAAGGAGTAGTATGAACGCCACACTTCACACACCGGCCGATGAGCCAATGGCTCACCACGCTTCACATCACGCACACCCGCCATATCTAGCGCATCATTTCGCAGAGCCTGAGCAGCAGCTTGAAGCTGCTAAGATGGGAATGTGGGTTTTCCTAATGACGGAAATCCTGCTCTTCGGTGGCGTCTTCTGTGCATATGTGATTTACCGTGGGCTAAATGCTGAAATGTTCCATAGTGCGCACAAGCTGCTGAGCATTCCGCTGGGCGCAACAAATACCTTCATCTTGATGGCAAGCACGATTGCAATGACCTTTGCAATTCACGCAATGCAGCTTGGCAAGCGTCAGCAAGCGGTGTGGCTCCTCGTCTTTACACTGCTTTGCGCTGCGGTCTTCTTGGGCATCAAGTATGTGGAGTATTCGCACAAGTTTCATCTGGGACTTTTGCCCGGTGTCTATTATAGCTACGATGGCTCTGAGGGCGAAATCGTGGGCAAAAATCCACACATCTTTTTCGGCATTTACTTTGCCATGACAGGCATTCACGCCTTGCACGTGATTGCGGGAATGCTGGCAATTACATGGGTACTGGTGCGCACGCTGCAAGGGGAGTTCTCTGCCGAATACTACACGCCACTTGAAATGACAGGATTATACTGGCACTTGGTCGATATCATCTGGATCTTCGTCTTCACCTTACTGTATCTGGTTGGGTGAGTCTCTAAATCAAAAAGTAGGAGTATCAAAATGAGCGTGCAAGCAAAATCGTCGCATCCTATCGTGCCCGCAAAAACCTACTTTATTGTTAGCGTTGTCTTAGTGCTACTGACCGTAGTAGCGATTGTGGTCTCGCAGCTAAACTGGGGCGGGTTTGGCACAGCCATCGTTATTGGTGCAGCCGTAATGAATGCCGCACTGGTAGCCGGGTTTTTTATGCATCTGCGTTATGACAATAAGTTCTTTGCGGGCATATTCATCGTTTCTCTAATTGCGCTAGGTTTCCTGCTGGCTTTTATCTTGATTGACACCAACAGCCGACAAGGAATGTATGACTACACTATGCAGGAAATTAAGCGTGGGGCGAATCTCAAAGAAGTAAAACAGCGCAATGAAGCTCGAGACAAGCCAGCATCACCAGCTAAGAAATGAGGAACAGAGACGCATTAGAACGCTGTATCGCTTTGCGCTGGCTGCAACTGTAGCGACATACCTGCTCATTTTTGCGGGTGGCTTGGTGCGCGTCTCTGGTGCTGGAATGGGCTGCCCAGACTGGCCGAAGTGCTATGGAATGTGGATTCCACCGACTGACGCCAGTCAACTTAAGCCCCCATATGACCCCGCAGCCTTTAACGCTACGCTGACTTGGATTGAGTATATCAATCGCCTGATGGGGGTCTTAGTGGGGCTGATGATTGTTGCTACGCTGGGCTACGCAGTCTGGCGATTTTGGCGTGTGCCGCGCTTTGTAGTGCCAGCACTGGTTGCAACAGGACTGGTTGCCGTGCAAGGCTGGCTGGGGAAAATCGTGGTGAAGACCGACCTCAATCCGTTTGTGGTTACGCTGCATCTTTCACTTGCGCTCGTAATTGTTTGCACACTAATCTACCTAACTGTGCAAACCTACTCCGCTATGCAGAAAGAGCAAAGTGAAAGCCAAAGAACTGAGACGCTCTCCGCGGCAGGTCTATGGCTCTTTGCAATGCTGCAGCTAATGCTGGGCACGCAAGTGCGTGAAAAGCTCGAGTGGCTCTCGCGAAACTTTCCGCTTTTTACCGAAGCGGAATGGCTAGAACAAGTTGGTTGGATCGGCAAGGTGCATGGTGCAACTGGATTGTTGCTAACGCTGCTGACGTGGTGGGTAGGCTATAAGCTGCTCTCCGAAAACAAAACATTTACCAGCTTGGCACAGCGATGCCTGCTTACAATGATGGCGCTTTCACTGGCGGAAGTAGTGGTCGGGCTGTCGCTGGTTTGGATTGGCATTCCAGCGGTGATGCAAGTCTTTCACCAGTGGATAGCAAGCCTCTACGTCGGTGCTGCATTTACCCTAACCACTTGGTTTTACCTCACTGAGGGGAAAGCGATTGAACTCTCTGTCCAGAGAAAAGAGGCAGTAGCCTAGCAGCACTCAAGCACGCAAACAGCAGATTGCAACGGAAAACACTTCAGAGAGCTATTCGCAGCAGCCCGTTTCTGCCGCTGACAAATACAGCGAAGTGCTATTCTTGGGTTTTGCTCCTAATTCTGACACATTCAGAATTGTTCTCCAAAAGGAAAGGGGAGTGTGTAGTCTGTGGCAAGCGTTGAATTAGTCTGGTGTGAAACCGCCGTGAGCCAGTTGGCTACTGAGGGCAGTAAAGTGATTAGAAGTGTAGCCTACCTAAGCAGCTACCGTCCACGACCAGCAAAAATCACGTAAATCGTTGCCAATAAGATTTTGAAATCCATCATCAGGCTCATATTCTCAATGTAGAAGAGGTCATACTTCATTCGCTCGAGCATTTCTTCAATGCTGGAAGCGTAGCCAAATTTTACCTGTCCCCAACTCGTTACACCCGGGCGGACGCGATGCAGGCGCGCATAATGCGGTGCAATAGCTTTAAGCTGCTCAACGAAGTATGGACGCTCAGGGCGAGGTCCGACAACGGACATATCGCCAATAAGCACATTCCAAAACTGCGGCAGTTCATCGAGCCGATACTTGCGGAGGAACTTGCCAAACGGTGTGATGCGCGCATCGTCTTTTTGCGTCAGCAAAGGCACGCCATTTTCTGCATCTTTGTGCATTGAGCGAAACTTGTAGATTGTAAAGTGCCGTCCGTGTCGCCCAACACGCGTCTGCGTGTAAATCGGCGAGGCTTTGGTGTCAATCCAGACAATCAGAGCAAGAAGGAGCAGCACAGGGGAAAACAGAATAAGCACAGCAAGCGAGAAGCAAATGTCAAAGAGGCGTTTCACATTTTCTGCAAAGGGGGAAAGCAGAGGTGGAGAAAGCTCAATGAGCGGCGTGCCATAAATCTGCGTGGTGCGCGCTGCGCCAGAAAGAATGTCATACATATCAGGCAAAATCTTAATGCCCACATTTTTGCCTTCGCAGCAGCCGATAATACGCAAGAGCTCTTCGTGCCGAGATGATTGTGCTGCAATAATCACTTCCGAGACGTGGTGCTTAGCAAAGATTGTCTCAAGGTCGTCTAATTCACCGAGTGTGTGCAGTGAAGCTAAAACAGGAGCACTTTTGCACTCTTTGATGAAGCCTACAATGTCCAACCCTAATGCAGGATGTGCTGCAATATCTGCAGCAAGTGATGCAGCACGAGACCCTGTGCCGATAATCACTGCACGGCGACGACCAATGCCCGAGTGCACAAGCAGCCGACGCTGATAGCTGCGCTGCACCAGCCGACCCACTGGCACTGTAGCACATAGCGCAGCCCAATACAGCGCAGCTCCAAAACGAGAAGAACGGGAAGGGGCATTGGCAAGTTCAGGCGGCTCACTAACATCATCGGCAAAAATCAAGATGAAAAGCAGAAGGGTGCCGAAAGAAAGTGCCTTGATCACTGTAACCGCTTCTTCATAGCGTGAGCTAAAGCGCCAGTCACGGTATAGCCCAAAAAGCCAGAAGATAAGTAGCCAATAGACGACAATTGTCAGCATTGGGAGAAAAATCATTGGCGCTTGCTCCGTGAAAGCCGCAAAAGGGACAGACTGGCGAAAAAAGTAGTAGAGGAAAAAAGCAACATTGAAAGCAACGAAATCCAGTAGCAGCGTCAGCAGGCGTTGGGTGGTTTCGGGTTTGAGCATACTTCTTAGAGCAAAAACGTCCTTTTGCTTTCCTCTGAATTAGACGCCGAAGAAATCGTTGCGTTTAGTCCAAATAGTTAGTGCGAGCTTAGGTCAGCGCAAAGATACAGAATGCACCGTTAATACTCTGCCGTAAAGCGCACAAAGCCAAAGCTGAACGGGCGCCAGAGATTTTGCGATACATTCTGCTCGACTTGATAGTGATAGCGCAGTTCAATGACATAATTTTTGAGCGGTTCGTAGCGCAAAGAAGCAGTAAAAATTAGGTCGTTGAATCGAGTCCCGTCAAGAAAGGGAGCGGCACGCCGCAAGGGAATGTCAGGGGTATTGGTTAAATCTACATCACCGCCCACATTTTTCACCAAGCGACCTTCAGCATCAAACACATTTTCACCTCGCCGAATAGAGCGGAATTCCAGATTGAGGCGCAAGTTTTCCATTGCGTTGTAAGAAAGCCGCAGATAAAGTTCATCCGCATTTGGGCCAATCGGGTTGCCCACAATCAGACCATTTGCAGTGAAGGCATTGCGCGGGTTAATGTGCGAGTAAAAAAATGGGCGAATGTAGGTGTATTCAGCAACAAACGACAAGTTTTGAATCCAAAATGCTTCATACCAGAACGCTCCGATTTGGAAGGCATACTTGTCCGTGACAAGTTCATTCGGCGAAAAGAATTGAAGCGACAATGCTTCGTCCATGACGAAAGTGCCTTGCAGCTCAAAATTTTTGAAAAAGTGCGTTTGCATATCCACAAAGATGAGCGAATTGTCACGGTCTTGCAGCACATCTTGCTCCAGGAACTTGTAAAAAATGATAGGGTTGAGATAAGCCACTTCTAAGCCACGACCCGAGTAGACCATCACGTCGCCAAATGTGGCAGAGAACCAATTTGGCACGCTAACTTTGAGCTTGTGCAGCGCAAAGAACTTGGTGTATCGTTCATCTCGGTTGAAGCTAAAATTGCCAACTGTCGAGGCGTGCACCATTGCATAGTGAAAAATGCCGTAGTTTGCATTGATTTTGAGAAAGTCCAGCACAGGTCCATTGCCAGAAACCATCAAGCGGTTGCCGTAGCCAAAGCCGTAACGAATCGGCTCGCGTCCAATCTGAAAAGAGATATTGAGGTCTGCAGTAGGCTCGGTGTAGAAGCGCACATAGCCTTCGCTAAGGGTGTAGTTAGGGAACTCTTCAGGTTGAATGTTGCCCTCAATGAGTTTGAAGTTGGTGCGCAGGTCAGGACGAGCGGCTAGCACAAGGTCACGGCTGCCGGGGTTCATTCCTTGTGTAAAAGAAAGCATTGTGCCAAGTTGCCCAAAAAGTGTAACGCGAAAGCGAAAGGCCGCATCATAGACAAAAGCAGAGACATTTGGGCGAGGCTCAAGGCGCAAGACATTATGTCCGCCAAGCAGCAGTTCTACAAAGATGCGAGTGCTATCGCGCTTGTAGTAGAAAAAATTTTTCTCCTTATCGGAGAAGATTTCAGCAGCGCGCTCGCTGAACGGTCGGTCGTATTGAATCAAGTTTGAAAAAGTCTCTGTATTCTGGAACGACTCATCAAATGTGATTTGAAAGCGGCGCAAAAGTCGCCGTTCTGTTTCACTTAGCTCATTTTCTTTTGCCGCAATTTCACGCAAAAGCTGAATGACCTCTAAGCGCGAAAGGGGAAGGTTATCGTCGTGAAAAAAAGAAGTGATTTTTTTGACGCGCATTTCCTTGAGATACTCATAGATGTCAACAGCATGAAAGGTAGCATTGAGCGGAATGTTATCCTGCTGTGCCCAAAGTAAAGTTGGTAGTGCTAGGGAAAAAAGCCAGAGTAGAAGGCAGAGCAGGTAGCGCATTCGGAAAAAAGTAGACGGGCGCACAGTCAGTCTGCCAAAGTGGGTCGGACAAACGGTTATCTGTAAATCTCTACCACAGGCTCGCCCTTTTCGTTGATATAGCCACGATACATTCCTTCGCTATTGAAGGGCATAGCGATATTGCCATGTTTGTCGAGAATAATCATACCGCCATCGCCACCGAGCTGACCAATTTTTTCAATCACCAGTTTGCCAGCTTCAGAGACCGACAAGCCTTTGTAGGCGATCAGTGCCGAGACATCAAAAGCTGCAACAGTGCGAATGAAGTATTCGCCCCAACCTGTGGTGGAGACGGCGCAAGTTGCATTGTTTGCGTAGGTGCCTGCACCGATGATAGGTGAGTCACCCACGCGCCCATATCGCTTGTTCATCATGCCGCCTGTAGAAGTGCCAGCCGCAAGGTTGCCGTATCTATCCAGAGCGACCGCACCCACCGTGCCTTTCTTGTCGGACTGTTTGCTGCCTTCTTGCTTGGAACGCTCACGTTCTTTGGCGCGCTCGAGTCCTTTGAGGCGCTCAGGCGTGATAAAGTAGCTCTCAGGCACTAGCTCAAAGCCCTGAGAGGTCGCAAAGCGTTCTGCTCCGTCGCCAACCATCAAGACATGCGGCGATTTTTCCATTACGGCACGTGCCAGTGAAATGGGGTTTTTAATGCGGTGCACGGCTGCAACCGCACCGGCAGCAAGTGTTTTACCATCCATAATTGAAGCATCAAGCTCAGCTTTTCCGTCAGCGTTAAGCACCGCACCTTTGCCTGCATTGAAAAGCGGTGAATCTTCTAAAATTTTGATAGCGGCTTCAACGGCATCAAGGCTTGTGCCACCGTCTTGCAAAATCTTGTAGCCAGCACGCAACGCCTCAGTGAGTTTCTCACGATAGGCTTGCTCTCTTTCTGGCGACATATCTTGCTTGCGAATGACGCCTGCACCGCCGTGAATCGCAAAGGCAATTTTTGATTGAGATGGTTGAGCTTGCAAGTTCAGTAGAGTGCCGCTGAGAAGCACAATAGTGAAGAAGAAAAATTCAATGCGCATATAGAAAAAAGTGGTTTTAGAAGATGCAACTTTTGGAGCGAGCGAAAAAGCTCGCTGAGTAAAAACTTATTGAACCATAAAAATAAAAATCCTGCATACAACAAAAAGAGTAGCAACAGTGCAACAACCACGATAGCATACTTGCGACCGAAGACACTCGAACTGGCTTCAATCAGTTTCTCAACAATTCTGTGCGACCACCGACTCAGAAATTCAAAAGCAGGGTAGAAAAGCACAACCACAATAACCATGCCCAGTGCCGTCAGTAGATAGGGATTGACGGTTTTATCAAGGCGCGTAACGAATGCATTGATAGAGGTGTTCACGAACTCTACACAGAGCAAAACAAGAACAACTATCATTGCACGGAAGCGCTGCCGTGTGCGAGCGGCTTTCTGCTGCGGTGTGTCTGAAACTGGCATCGCAAGTAAAAAATGCAGGTTGGTTCGAGCAGGGCAAATTTATGCCGGCTTAGAACATTGAAGTGGCGCTCATGCATTCGATGCATGCCAAGTCAAATTTGCAAGCCGCATTACGAAATCTGAGAATAGGGACGAGAGCTAACCGCACCCACGATTCTTGTTGTCTTCCAAGCGGCACGGTTCGAGCAAGATTGCTTCAAATCTGTGGAATTATCGTAGATTGTAACTCTTGCGAAAAATGTCGGCAGTATATGGAAGAGAAAATCTACACGCATCTCCTCGAAAAGCTCAGAGCAACTTATCAAAAAATCCAAGTGCGAGATGCCTTAGGGGGCTTAGCGAAGTTTGTGCTGGCTACGTTAGGCGCAATGCTGGCAGTTGCGGCTGTAGAGTCTGTAGCGAAGTTAGACAGCATAGGACGCTTGCTGCTTCTGGTACTGCTGATTGGAACAAGTGTAGCCAGTCTGCTTTACTTTGTGGTGCTACCGCTCCTTCAGCGCACGTTTAGCCCTGACGAAATAGCAAAGTTAGTAGGTGAATTTTTCCCAAACTTGCAGGACAGGCTCATTAATGTGCTGCAAGTGTATCGAGACGCACGGTCAAACCCATTTGCGGTAGCTGCTTTAGCAAAAGTGGGAAAGGACACCGAGCCGATGGATTTTCGAGCAGCGGTGTCATTTGAGAAAATAAAACCTGTGGGAAGTGCAGCAGTGGTTGGTGCAGTGGCAACGGCGCTGGTCTTTTCACTTTCCCCGCTTGGCTTAAACCGTGCCCTTGTGCGCATCATTCGGTTTAGTGAAGACTTCACCCCACCGCCACCCTTTCAGATTCTTTCTCTCTCCAGAGATGTGGAAGTCGCAAAGGGGAGCGATGCCGAAGTGCGCTTCAAGGTCGTGCCAAACCCAGAAGCGGAAACCGTGCTGGAAGTGCGGCGACTTACACTGAGGCTCTATGACCTCAGCGGCTTTGAGTTGCAAGACATCAAACTTCTGCAAGATAGTGCAGGTGAATTTTCCTATCGGTTGCGAAACCAGCGACAAGACCTCCTGTACTTTGCCGAAAGCGATGTGGCAGGGAAAACAATCAGAAGCGACCGCCACTATGTCTATGTGCTGGATAAGCCACGCATTGAGCGCTTTCAGCTCTCACTGATGCCACCGGCGTACAGTCAGCTTAGCCCACAGGTGCTTGAGCCAAATTTTGGCGATGCAGCCAGCCTAAAAGGCTCAAAGGTAACTGTGCGCCTGAAGGCATCAAAGCCGATAAAGTCGGCGATGCTGGTAAGTGATACAGTTCAACTGGCAATGCAAGTCAGCGGCGATTCTGCGACCGTTACTTTTACACTGAAAGATGACCTGACCTATCGGCTTGAAGTAAGAGACCAAACTGAAATGCGCTCTGAGCCAAGTGCCACATATCAACTGCGTGCTATTCCTGATGAATTCCCAACCATTCGCCTCTTACAGCCTGAGACGCGCGAGACCAAGTTGCCTGAATCGCTTGTTCAGCCACTGACGCTCGAGCTCAAAGATGACTTTGGCTTTAGCCGACTGGCTATCAAGTTTAGAGTAAGCAAATCCGAGATTGCAGAGCCAGAAGAGACATTTCGCGAAATACTGATTCCACTCACTGGTGAAGGCACGCAAATTGACCGCGTAGTGAATTTTACTTGGAACTTGAGCAAAGCAGGCATTGTGGCAGGCGATGAAGTGGAGTTTTACGCCGAAGTGCACGACAACGACGCTGTTTCAGGATACAAAGCTGCCCGCACGGACTTTTATCGACTGCGTTTGCCTTCACTTGAGGAAGTGTTTGCAGAAGTCGAGCGTGCAGAGTCTAATGCAATCACCGCACTGGAAAAGAAAATAGAGGACGCAAAGTCAATTCAGGAGCAGCTCGAGAAAGTGCAAAACGAATTGCGTCAGAAAAGTCGCTCAAATTGGCAAGACCGTAAGGCGCTGGAATCGGCACTCAAAAAACAAGAGGAACTTCAAAAAAGTGCTGCAGCGCTCTCAGAAGAATTGCAAAAGATGATTGTGGAAATGCAAGAGCGGAGCCTTGTGTCTGAAGAAACGCTGCAAAAATATCAGGAAGTGCAGCGGCTTTTGGAAGAGATTAATGCACCTGAACTGAAAGACGCATTGCGCCAGCTTCGAGATGCCTTATCGCAAGTCAGCGAGCAAGAGCTGCGCAAAGCCTTAGAAAAAATGACCTTCAACGAGGAACAGATTCAGAAGAGCTTAGAGCGCACCAAAGAACTTTTGCAGCGCATTCAAGTCGAACGCAAGATTGATGAGCTAACCAAACGCATCAGCGAGATGCTGCAGAAGCAAGAGGAAATTCGCGCTGAGACAATGCAACGCTCGCCAAAAGAGCAAGAAAAGCTGAAAGAACTGCAAAAGCAGCAAGAGAGCCTTAAAAAAGACCTTGAGGAACTTCAAAACGCGCAAAAGGAACTGGAAGAAAAGATGAAAGCCTTCCCGAAGCAAGAGCAATTGCCAATGGAAGAGCTTGAGAAACTCAAAAGTCAAGCAGAGCAAGATGCACTGGAAAAAGATTTAGAAGAAGCGGAGCAAAAACTGGGCGAGCGCAATCCTGATGCGGCCGCAGAGAAACAAAAGTCAGCACTGCAAAAGATGCGTCAGCGTCAGAAGCAGCTTTCGGAAATGAAGCAAGAACTGACACGAATGCGCCGTCAAGAGCTAATTGACGCAATGCAGAATGCGGCGCGTGCTGCACTCGAACTCTCTAAAGCACAAGAGGAGCTGAAAAACGAAACGGAACAGATTCGTGGGCAGGTCTCAATGGAAGAATCACGCGAGATAGCACAAACTCAGCAGCAGATTCTGGAATCTTTGCACCAACTGCAAGAAAGTGTCTCAAAAATCGGCAAAAAGTCGTCCAAAATTCGCTCAGAGTTATCGAGACAATTGGCAGAAGCAGAGCGAGAAATGCAGCAGTCTATTTCTGCAATGGAAAATCGTCAAGCGCAGCAAGCAGCGGCTAAAATGCGTGAAGCAATGCGAGCGCTCAACGAATTTGCAGCCCAGACAAGCGATATGCTGGCCCAGATGATGGGGCAAAAGGGCGGCGATGGACAAGGCGAGGGTGGCGATGCGCTCTCTGAACTGATGCAGAGCTTAACAGGTCAGCAAAGCGAACTGAACAGCCAAACTGAGAGCTTGATGCAAGGTCAAGGGAAAAATCAAGTTGATAGAGCCCAGCGACTGGCACAGCTGGCAGCACAGCAACGCTTGATTCAAGAGCAACTGCGACGCATCGCAGAACGACAAACACAAAAGCAAAGTGAAGGAGCAGGTAAAGAGCTACTGGGCAATTTGGAAAAGCTGGCAGAGGAAATGGAAGAGAGCGCCAAAGCCTTAGAAAAAGAAGAACTGACGCGCGAGCTAATCAAGCGTCAGCAGCAGATTCTCTCGCGAATGCTCCAATCCACAAAATCGCTCCAAAAGCGTGAATTTGAAGAGCAGCGAGAAGCAAAGTCCGCGCAAAACATCTATCGCAAGTCTCCAGCAGAACTTGGCTCAGAGGTAGGACGAAGCAAGTTTCAAGATGCACTCAATCGCCTCCGTGAAAAGGGCTACTCCGACGATTACCAAAAACTCATTCGACGCTACTACGAAGCACTCGAGAAATTGCAGAGCAACTAAGAGCTGCCTAAAGAGAAATGCACACAGCAAAATGGATTCACAGCTTGATATGCTGCATAGCCCTCAATTTCGGCTTGATATACATGACGGTAGATGTATGGGGCGCGCAAACCACCTTGACAGTCAGGCTGTATGGAGAGACATTTTCACTGTCGTTGCCACACCAAACCCACGCATTTAGACTGGCAGCATTGACCGATGAGCACGCCATTGAGCGGGCGCTTGCCGATTTGGAGCAAGCGTTAAAACCACTTGCAAGTCAGCTGCGCACCCAGAGCGATAAACTGCGCTGGAACGATTGGCTAAATGTAAAGCTGGCGGCTTCTGCAGCAAAAGAGGTGTGGAAATCAGAGCCAGAGCGTGTGTTTGGCTGTGCCGCGCTGCTGCGAGCGTTAGGCTACAATGCTACCCTTGCGGTGTCGGAGCGAAAGCGACTCTGGCTAGCATTTGAGATTAGCCAGCCGGTTTACTTTGCCGCAGTGTTTCGATTGGGCGAAAAAAATACGACGATGTATGCGCTGTACGACATAGAGAAAAACGACTTGCAAAAGACGCTGCCCAAAGACGGCTTAGAGCTGCTAACAGCGCCTATGCAGGGGATAAAGCGTGCAGTATCTTTTGAGCAACCGCTGCGTCCAACTTTTCCTGAAAGACCAATTTCCAAGACGCTTTCTTGGACATATCGCGGCAGAAAGTTTTCACTAACGTGTGCATTCAACAAAAATCAGCTCGATTACCTTGCTGGCTACCCGCAAATGGAGGTCGCATGGTATTTCAATCAAGCGCTGAGCAAAGCCTTTCAGGAGAAAGTTATTGAACCACTAAAAAAGATGCTGGTGCAGGAGAATTTGAAAGATGTGGAGGCAGTGGATTTTCTTTTGCAATTTTGTCTAGCGCGTCCGTATCTCGAAGACCAAAAGCAGCCGCGTGGTGAGCATTGTAGCTTTGTCGAGGAGGCACTCTTTGACGCCTACACCGATTGTGAAGACCGAGCTTACCTTCTAGCCGCGTTGGTACAGGGGGTCTTAGGTTACAAGGTAATTGGTGTGCAGTTTCCAAACCATGTAGCGATTGGCGTCTGTATCCCAAATGCAAAGCTGAATGGAAAGATATACACCTTTGAAAATGAGCGATATGTGAGTTGCGACCCGTCGTATCTGGGCAGCACAGTGGGCGAAATCCTTGAGCCATTCCAACATAGCTTGCCTGAACGTATCATTAAAATTGATGGAATAAAGTTTGTAAATTAAAACTTTTGCAACTATTCGTTCTAAACAATGAGAATTTTTTGGATCGCACTGAGCGTGGTAGTGCTGGACCAGCTCACCAAGTATCTTGCAAGAACTCAACTGGGGGAAGGCTCAGCGCCTGTAACGCTAATTCCAGACTGGCTGAAACTGACTTACACAGAAAACGCAGGGATTGCATTTGGCATTGATTTAGGCGGGCGCGCTGTGGTAACGGTGCTCTCTATCGTGGCAACGCTCGGTATTTGCTACTACCTTTATCGCACGCAGCGAAGCAACCTCTACTACCGCCTTTCTTTCGGTTTAATTATTGGTGGAGCTGTGGGCAATCTAATTGACCGTGCATTCTATGGACAAGTGGTGGATTTCATTCACTTTGACCTCTACAATGGGGTGTTGTTTGGCAAGTATGTTTCGCTGTGGCCAATTTTCAACGTGGCTGATGCGGCTATCACAATCGGTGTGGCAATAATGTTTATTTGGTATCGACAGGTTTTTGAGGATGAACCAAAGCCAGTAAGCAACACGGTCAACGCAACAGACATAAACCCATCTGTGGTATCAGCCAGCGAGACAAATCCCAATACCTCCAACGAACCTGCAAAACCGAACTGAGATGTTTGTCGATACACACGCTCATTTGTCTTTTGAGGATTACGACCAAGACCGTGATGAAGTCATGGCACGCTTAAAGGCGCAAGGCGTCCGACTCATCATCAACCCGGGCACTTCGGTAGAGACCAGTCAAGCAGCGATTGCGCTGGCTGAGCAGTGTGAATTCATCTATGCTAATGTAGGGCTGCACCCTAATGATGTGCACCCTGTAACCGATGACGATTTTCAAAAGTTAGATGAGCTGGCGGCGCACCCAAAAGTGGTCGCCATCGGCGAAATTGGGCTGGATTACCACTATCCCGATGCGAATCCAGTCAAGCAAGAGCACTGCTTTCGTGAGATGCTGCGTCTCGCCAAGCGACGTGATTTACCAGTTGTAATTCACACTCGAGACGCATGGCATGACACATTCAGAATTCTGGAAGAAGAAAAGTCCTCTAATCTGCGCGGAATGATGCATTGTTTTTCAGGTGGCGTGGAAGAAGCAGAGCGGGCCATCGCATTAGGCTTCAAAATCTCTATTCCAGGTATCGTAACCTTTAAGAAATCGAATTTGCCTGAAGTCGTTGCGGCTGTGCCGCTCAGTGAGATTTTAACGGAAACAGATTGTCCGTATCTAGCCCCTGTGCCACATCGTGGGAAACGCAATGAGCCAGCATTCGTCGTAGAGGTAGCAAAGAAAATTGCAAGCGTGAAAGGCCTGGCAGTAGAGCAAGTGGGAGAAATGACTTACAAGAACGCTTGTGCGCTTTTCCAGCTTAGAGCGCTCTAACTTAGGGAAGAAAGCTTTGAAAAAAGTGCCTGCGTGGCCCAGCTTCAACAATCACACTCCTCCACTGGCGAAAATCTGCGAGAAGTCTGTAGCTTTCAATTCGCTTTGCATGGTTCTCAAAGAACGTTATATTTGAAGCCTTGTTTTTTGACAGGCGGGCAAGGGCTATCTACGATTTACGGGGCATAGCGCAGCTGGTAGCGCGCCTGTTTTGGGAGCAGGAGGTCCCGAGTTCGAGTCTCGGTGCCCCGACTGGGTAGAAAAGTAAAAGTGCCCGTAGCTCAGCTGGATAGAGCAACAGCCTTCTAAGCTGTGGGTCACTGGTTCGAATCCAGTCGGGCACACACATAAGCTCGAAAGGCTGGGAGAAGGGGCACAAATGTGTCAGAGTCGCCAAGTTTAAGAAGAGCTTTAGATGGCGGGCATAGCTCAGCTGGTTAGAGCGTCAGATTGTGGCTCTGAAGGTCACGGGTTCGATCCCCGTTGCTCGCCCACTGATGGACAGCGGAAGCGTTTCTTGACAAGAGGCCCCATCGACTAGTGGTTAGGTCACCACCCTTTCAAGGTGGCGGGACGGGTTCGAATCCCGTTGGGGTCACGCTGAAAAGCCTTGCGCAGCAAGGCTTTTTCATTTTGCGGCGCATGCGCAAAAAAATCGCATCTCAGCGTGGAGCGATGCAGGGAGGTGCCTTCCCTCAATATAGGATGAATGTCCCCGCAATCACATTATAGAGTGTCCGACAAAAGCAAGGTGCGAAGATGCTACGACCGCACTATGTTGCTTTTCCTCTGTGCAGTCCCAGGTTGCAACATTGAATCCTGATTTGGCATAAAGCGCCACCACGCATTAGGCGAGATAACGATAGAGGCAAGTAAAACGCTGCAGAGGAGTTGGAAATCCCTAACACCGTAGAGCAGTGATTGCGAGCACAGCTTTTTATGTGAATTTGATTATCTTGTAGCCAAACATCGTTACACCTCGAGACTCAATGGTCGCAAGCTTTACTGTTGAGTTAGTCCTCAGCTTTGCAACGAGTTTGTGCAAATGTGAGCAGATGAGGCGAAAGTTTCTAAGACCTTGTCTAGCGCTGATGCTTCTTGTTGCGCTGAACGACTCAATTGCGTTAGCGCAGACAGCGGAGTTAAGCGGCACGATTACAATTTCGGCACCGAGAACGTCGCAACGGATTGCGCGTGGGCAAGCCTACCGAAACCGCCTTGCACTGGAAAAACCTGCGGAGATGGAACCAAAGTCGAGTTCGCCGTTTGAAGATGTTGTCGTGAGCGCGCACCCACTTTCGTTCAAGCCTGAACTCAAACCACTCACGAGAGATCGCACAATAGATCAGCGTGGTGCAACCTTCATACCGCGCGTTCTGCCCGTTACGCAAGGCACGGTCGTGCAGTTCATCAACAACGATCCGTTCTACCACAACGTCTTCAGCCTCACGCCCGGCAACGAGTTCAACATCGGCAGGCGAATGACGGGCGAAGTGGTGGGCAAGAAAATCGGCGAGCGCAAAATCGAAGGCTTGGGCGAAGTCAAAATTTTCTGCGACATCCATACGCAGATGAGCGCCGTCATTTTGAGCCTCGATACGCCTTACTTCACCAAGCCCGACGCAAACGGCAGGTATGAACTCAAAAACTTGCCCGA